>CANKAT010000043.1 GCA_947479815.1 Sphingobacteriaceae bacterium | reverse complement strand
TTCCGACCTAAACAATGCTATTCAGGCAGCCATACGAAAGGAGATTTTAGCAGAACAGCGAAAAGCTGCTGAACGTGAAAGACTGGCAGCTATAGCAAAAGCTAAACTAACGAAAGAAAAGGTTTCAGAATCATCGGCCAATGATAATAAAACCATTATTGAAGCTAAAGGTTCTTCAATTTTAGCATCTAGTCCGGCAGATGCAAAACTTTCTTCATCGTTCATGGGAAGCAGGGGCCGTTTACAAAAGCCGGCATCAGGAATAATAACTCAGGGATTTGGCCAGCATAAATACAACAATGTCACTATTTTTAACCCAGGAATAAATATAAAAACTGAACCAGGTGCAACTGTTTCAGCAGTTTATGGTGGAAAAGTAAGTAAAGTTATTTTTCTAGTAAACACGTATACTGTGATCATCAGGCATGGCGAATATTTTTCTATCTATTCAAAACTTAAAAATGTGAGTGTCTCAGCTGGACAGGAAGTTCAGGCAAGACAATCTATTGGTACAGTTGCAACAGATCAGTCGGAGGGTGTAACAGAAATGCAATTCCAAATCTGGAAAGGTGGAACTCCAGTTAATCCATCGGGCTGGATTCTTTAGCTAAAATAGATCTTAGATCATATAAAAATGAATATCTGAATGTGTTTTTACAAATCTAATTCTAATCAGATTTGAAAAAATACAATATTAATTGTCCCGATAAAAATTAAAACTAGTAAATTTGCTCGCTTTAAAAAAATATAAATGTCTGAACAAAGAGCTGCTGTAGGTGTGTGGAAAATTAACTGGCAATCTTCTGATTATAGAAAAAAATTAATAACAGGATTGATTCTTATTTCTTTTATTCTGTTTTCATTGCCTTTTTTTTACCAGGCAATAGAACAGAGAAATGGCATCAGTTTCAATGATTATTTGTTGTCATGGCTCCCTGCTTATGACCTCTCTATCTATATATTTACGGTTATCTGGTCAATGACTTTACTGACATTCAGCAGATTTAAGCAAGATCCAAATATATTCCTAACCTTTCTTTGGGGCTTTATCCTCATCAATCTATCTAGGTTTGTGTCAATTGGCCTTATACCCCTTAATGCTCCAGCTGATTTAATTCCTATTCATGATCCGATCAGCAATCATTTCTATGGTCCAAAATTCATCACGAAAGATTTGTTTTTCTCAGGTCATACCGCGGCAATGTTTCTGATGTTTTTATGTCTGAAGAAAAGAACAGATAAAATTCTAGCCTTAATCGCTACCATAGTTATAGGCATTGCGGTATTACTTCAGCATGTCCATTACACTATGGATGTTGTTATGGCTCCTGTGATCACCTATTTCCTCTGGATTGGCTCAAAAAAGATCGTTGCATCTTAAAACTGTTTAGATCATTCCGAGAAATTTTTGTCGATCAAAAGCTGAATTATACCATCAACAAGGCCTACTCTAGGAACAAATATTTGCTTTACACCACCCCATTTCATAACACTCAAATATATTTCTGCTGCTGGAATAATGACGTCTGCCCTATCTTGGTTAAGCCCAAGAACATTGATCCTATCTTTTAATGAAAATGAATTCAGGTAATCATAGATAGATTTCAGCTTCATAAAAGTAATGGCAGTTCCATCTTTTTGATCGGACATTCTAAACAATCTGTTTATATTTCCTCCCGTACCAATACCCGACAAATTTTTATTGGCCTGAGCCTGATGCTTGACCCATTCCTTCATGTCTGCCCAGGTTTCATCTTTGTCCTGATTATCAAGGATCCTTATACCTCCAAGATTGAATGAACGCGAGGCAATCATTTCACCCTTACTGAATACCGAAAGTTCTGTACTGCCTCCTCCAACATCAATGTATAAATAGTTCTTTTTGCGGTCCAAACTTTCCTCAATATGGCTTGCATAGATAATATCTGCTTCCCTTTGGCCTTCAACAATCTCTAGATCGATACCTGCTTCAGACTTAATTAAAGAAACTATTGAAGAACCATTACTTGCTTCACGCATAGCCGAAGTGGCACAAGCCATATAATCAGTAACCTTATAAACATCTATTAAATTACGAAAGGCGACCATAGTCTTTATTAGCTCCTTGATCTTTTTAGCTGAAATTTTCTTGTCAAGAAATGCATCATCTCCCAGTCGAACGGGTACACGGATCAGTGTATTTTTTTTGAAAGAAACTAGTTTACCATTTTGTTTAATATCAGCTATTAAAAGTCTGACAGCATTCGAACCTATATCTATAGCGGCGTATCTCAAAGTATTATTTCTTATATTTTAAATAGGTATAAATATCCGTTTGAGCTCTGCTTAATATTTTAGTTCCCGTTTTACGATAACGATTATTATTAAGCTGACTAATCTCTCTGGCCTTTGAATTATCCATTAATTGAATGTCGATAATTTTAAGGATCTCTGATTTTACTTCCTGATCAAGAATTGGGAAACCAACCTCAACCCGATGATCAAGATTTCGGGCCATTAAATCAGCAGAGGTAAGGTACACTTTTTCTGCTCCAGAATTTGCGAAAATCCAAACTCTAGCATGTTCAAGAAACCTATCAATAATGCTAAATACCTCAATATTCTCACTAAATCCTGTTACTCCGGGAATTAAGCTGCACATACCACGAATAATAAGCTTAATTTTCACTCCTGCATTGTTAGCATCATACAGTTTACTGATCACCTCTTCATCGGTTAAACTATTCATCTTTAATGTGATAAAAGCCAACTTACCTGATTTGGCATTTTTAATCTCATGGTTAATTAGCTCATTCAATTTTGACCTGCATTCAAGAGGAGAAACAATCAAATATTTATACCCCTTGAAAAAAGTCTGTGTTTGTAAACCTTCAAATAACTTGACAAGTTCATTGGTGATTTGTGGATTTGAAGTAAATAGACTATGATCACAATACAATCCAGCTGTTTTTTCATTAAAATTACCGGTAGCAAGATTTGCATAGAAAACATATTTGCCCCGTTCCTGCCTTTTTACCAGACAAATTTTTGAATGGACCTTGTAGTCGGGTATTCCATAATTAACAATCACACCTTCCTCCTCGAGTCTGTTTGTCCAGAAAATATTAGCCTGTTCATCGAATCTTGCTTTCAATTCCAATAAACAATACACCTTTTTACCATTTTTTGCAGCATTGATCAATGCATGAATTACCCTAGAGTTTTCAGCCAGACGGTATAAAGTCATACTAATCTCTTTTACTTTAGGATCAATTGCTGCTTCCCTTAAAAAATGAATGATGTAATCAAATGACTGATAAGGCAAGTTTATCAGATAATCTCTTTTGGCTATCTGCATAAAAATACTGCTCATACTAGATAGATCCTGAACGGGTAGCGCAGGCATTTTAGGATATTCAAGATCTGGGCCACCCACATTAGGAAAGCTTATAAAATCTTTGAAATTATGATATCGGTTTCCGGGGATTAATCCGTCTGTACTTAAATCGAGTTTGTCTACCAAGTATTTAAGCATATCCAACGGCATTTCCTTATCATACAATAAACGCATTGGTCGTCCTTTGCCCCTTTTATTTAAACTTTTTGTCAAAGCTTCAATGAACTTCTCACTCACATGCTTATCTAGATCAAGTTCAGCATCGCGGGTAAGCTGAATAGAATAAGATTCAATCTGGTCGTATTTAAAAATAAAGAATATATCATTCAGGCAATATCTAATGATATCATCAATCAAAGTAATAAACTTTAAATTATTAGTTTCAGGAAGTACCAAAAACCGATTTAATCCATCAGTTGGAATTTCAATCAGGGCTAACCTAGATTTCTCAATATTTTTTTTCTGAACAAGTCTTACAAAAAAATAAATAGCACGGTCTTTTAATTCCGGAAAGATTTCATTCTTGTCAATCATCACAGGCACTAATGTGGATAGCACCTTTTCTCTGAAATATTTTTCTACATATAAGCCCCGCGAAACATTTAACTGTTTTTCGTTGATTATGAATATTTTTTCTTGCTCAAGCTCTTTGAGAATCACATCGTTATACTGGTGATTAAATTTGCGCTCCTGACGAACAACTATATTCTTGATCTCATTTAACGTTTTACGCGGATTAAAACCCAAAAACTCTTTTGACTTTGTATTTAAACTTGAAAGTCTGTTAAGGGTAGCAACTCTAACACGGTAAAATTCATCAAGATTGGATGAGAAAATAGCTAGAAACCGAATACGCTCAACCAGGGGAACAGATTTATCAGCCGCTTCCTGCAATACCCGATCGTTAAACGATAACCAGCTAACTTCACGATTTATAAGCGGAATATTCTTAGGCATTTCATAAAAAATAAACAGTCCCGTTTCCTGGAAGACGGGACTGTAAAAATCAAAAATAAATATTAATTAAATATTAAGTTCTCATTAAGTCTGTCGCCAGATGTTCAATGAACCAATTAATTTGAAGTAGTTTTATTATTCTTCTTGGTTTGTTTTGCAACCGGAGCAAAAGTTGCTTTTGCCTTTTTAACAATAGGCTTTTTTGCGACTATTTTTTTTGCTAGAGAAGGCGCTGATTTAAGCGCTGCAGGCTTAATTATGGCTGCTTTTTTAACCACAGGCTTTGTAGTTTTCTTTGCCGCAGTAGCTTTACTCTTAGACACAATAGGCTTTACAACTTTTGGAGTACTCTTTTTTACTGCCTTTGGTTTTAATGGAGTCGCCTTTTTTATAGGAGCTACAACTTTCTTAGTTGAAATTGCCTTTGGCTTAAATGCTGCTGCCTTTTTCACAGGAGTTACTGCTTTCTTAGTTGAAATTGCAATTGGTCTTTTGATCTTTTTGATTTTAATTTCAGCTGATTTACTATCCAGCTTTTCTTCAACCGCAATTTTTACTTCACCATATTTTTTTGCAAGTTTTTTAGCAAGTTCTTTACTTGTCTTTTTAATATCTTTTGAAAATTTATCTGCATCATGGCCCAGACTTTTCAAAGCTTCCAAAAACTTATTTGTGATTGAAGCTTCCAACTCTTTTTTAACTACCTGCTTAGCTGTCTTTTTATCAGTTTTTACAGAGGTTTTTACTTTATTTGTTTTCATGATTTTTCTTTTAATGATCGTAATTTTGGAATTATTTAAATATATTAACTAATCTTTGTTTTACCAATAGAATAAAAATTATGCCAACATTTGATATAGTAAGTAAAATTGACGGTCAGACCCTCGATAATGCAATAAACACAGCAAAAAAAGAGATTCTCAACCGCTACGATTTCAATGATTCCAAAAGTACAATTGAACTCGACAAAAAATCTAATGAAATTACTATCGTTACCGAAAATGATATGCGTCTTAAAGCTATTCAGGATGCGATCATTTCGCGAATGGTGAAACATAGTCTTGACCCAGGAAGTATGGATCTTGGAAAGGAAGAATATGCTTCTGGCAATATGCTTCGTAAAGAAATCAAGATTAAAGAAGGCATAGATAAAGAGGTTGCCAAAAAGATAGTCAAAAAGATAAAAGACAGTGGCTTAAAAGTTCAAGCTTCAATAATGGACGACCAATTAAGGGTACAGGCCAAGAAGATAGATGATTTGCAGGCAGTGATATCTTTATGCCGAAGTGAAGATTTTGGACAACCATTGCAATACATTAATATGCGAAATTAATCAAATATCAATATCCCAATTCAATTTATACCGTTTTTACAAATTTGGTATCGTATTCATCGATATCTAATATATAACCATTTTGGATAAGGAATTCAAACAAATGTTTGGCTTCATTTGAAACCGGCATATTCCGGGTGGTAATAATTTGATTATTTTTATTGTCGAGGTATGGATAGGCGTACAATTTTACATTCTTACTGAATAGATCACTGATGTAAGCCAAAAGTTCATCTGTATAGTTTTCAGTATAATTATTTGAATTAAAAATATTCTTTAGGTTGGCAATATTTGTAGAAATACCAACACTTTTAGGACTACATCTTGATAAATACTGGGCAAGTTTGTGATTACGGGTAAAATCTGAAACGATTACATAATTTCCTGTAGCACAGAGTTCCTCAGCACGTTTTGCAAAATTCTCAAGCTCTGCATTTCCAAGTTCAGATTTATCATCAAGGAAATTAGTCATTAGAACCTCAATCATCACAATGATATTCTTATCACTAACCTTTTGAGTACGCTTAAATTGTTCAACAGCTCTATTAAATAGATCAAAATTCGGAGTTGACTTTTGACCAAATTTTGTACGCAAGATCATGACATCTTTTTTATACAGTACATCCTTTGATTGACGTGCAAGACCATTTTTGTCAAAAATTGCTGCACCAGAAAATCCTTTTGCAATTAAATATAGATTAACAAGCCTATTGTTAGCATTTTTAAAATGCGGTCCGCTTAAACTAATAAGATCTATTTCAACTGAACCCACAGTTAAATTATCAACCAATGATTCGATCATAGACTGAATATTATCATGATAAAAATAAGCTGCATAAACAAGATTAACTCCTAATATGCCGAGTACATTTTGCTGCAAACTAGAATCGCTGTCTAGTAACCGGACATGAAAAACAATATCATTTGGTTTACCACCAGGTGTTAACTGGAACCTTATTCCAAGCCATCCATGAGGGTCATTGGTTTTGTTGAAATTCAGAGTAGTTACTGTATCAGCAAATGCAAAAAAAGTTTTACCCGAATATTTTGGTCCATTTAATCGTTCCGATAAAAGCTCAAATTCATGCTGAATCATTTTATCCAGTCGCGATTCTGAAACATATCTACCAGACTCTTCAGTGCCATAAATAGAATTACTAAATACCATATCATATGCCGACATAGTTTTTGCAATAGTCCCGGATGCAGCACCAGCAGTAAAGAAATTTCTGGCAACCTCCTGACCGGCCCCTATCTCTGCAAATGTTCCATAAATCGCATCATCTAAATTTATCTTGAGTGCTTTCCTCTTATTTTCTAAAATTTCTCTCGGCATGGAGCAAAATTACAATTTTTGGCCTTTATGCTCTAATTTAGAAATAGAAAAGGCAAGCAGTTCTAATTCCTATTTTCAAATGCCTAAAATGGAGAAACGATAAAGCAGCAAAACAGAAATTTTTCTTTTAGAATATCTTCAGCGGATTCAGAATCCCATTAGGATCAAAAATAGATTTTATCCCACGCATAATATCCAGATGAGCTTTAGTGTACTTAATGTCCATATATTCTCGCTGCACTAAACCTATCCCATGTTCGCCTGAAATAGTACCACCCAGAGCAACGGTCAGTTCAAATATCTCTCTGATACCCTGCTTTAATTTTGTATTCCAATCAAGGTCAGACATTGTTCCCTTAATGATATTTACATGCAGATTACCATCACCTGCATGCCCGTAACAAATAGACTCGAATCCAAAACGCTTACCTATTTCCTTAATCCCACGAATAAGTTTAGGTAATTCAGAACGGGGAACAACAGTATCTTCTTCTTTATATATTGAATTAGATTTGACAGAAAGGGGCATGGTTCTTCTCATGCGCCAAATGGACTCCTTTTGGACTGAAGTTTCTGCCAATAAAACCTCAGAACATGCATTTTTTTCTAAAACGATATTTATTTTTTCACAATCAGCAAATAGCAATTCAAGATCATTGCCATCTACTTCAATCATTAGGAACGCCATTGCATCATCTTTCAGATCAAACTGAAATTGATCATACTCAATTACCCATTCAACTGCTCGTCTTTCCATAAACTCAAGAGTTGATGGAATTATACCTGCCCTAAAGATTGCCGAAACTGCTGCACATGCCTGTTCATTATCCAGAAATGAAGCAAGCATCAACAGACTTTGTGAAGGCGCTGGTATCAACTTTAAAACTATTTTGGTAATAATGCCCAAAGTGCCTTCAGAACCAATCATTAACTGTGTTAAATTATATCCAGAAGCATTTTTCAACGTATTAGCACCAGTCCAAATAATTTCTCCTTCAGGCAAAACAAGTTCAAGATTTAAAATATATTCCCTGATTGTTCCATACTTAACCACTCTTGGGCCCCCACTTCCATGTGCAACATTACCGCCAATATAACAGGATCCCTTGCTTGATGGATCAACCGGGTAAAGAAGTCCTTTTTCTGCTACTGCATTCATGAAAAATTCAGTGATCACTCCCGGTTCTACGGTGGCTTGCAAATTGCGTTCGTCAATTTCGATTATGGCATTGAACCTTTCCATTGAAATAACCAATCCACCTTTTACAGGCAGCGCGCCACCGCTTAATCCGGTTCCTGCCCCTCTTGGGGTAACAGGTATTTTATATGAGTTACATAACCTCATCAATTCTGATATCTGATTCGAGGTATTAGGCCTTACAACCGCCTCAGGATAATATACCAGATCTTCAGTTTCATCACGAGCGTATTTTTCAAGATGTTCAGCCTCAGAAAAAACATTTGCAGTTCCTACAATTTCTATGATCTTAGCTAAAAAATCGGGGGTGATAGGATTGAATTTCATATTACCGTTTAAAAATCAATTCAATAGCTGAGTTTTTCACTTCTGCTCCCATTGGAGGATGCATTTTACGGATGGATACGCGAATATATTGAACAGCCAAAAATTCATGTCTTATTCTCTCCAATATTCCATGAGCCACAGTTTCAATTAATTTTCTGGGGATTTTCATCTCCTCAGATGCGATCTGAAACAAACGTACATAATTAACTGTATTAGATAAATCATCATCTCCATCACCAAATACGTTCAGCATAGTATCAATGTCTAGAATAAATTCAGCACCCAATACTTGTTCTTCAGGATAAAATCCATGAAACGAAAAAAATCGAGCACCTTCTAAACTAACTTTTTGACTGATTGTTCCCATAAATACAAAAATATATTATTTAAGGCACATCTGGGATGAATGTATGATCTGAATAAATAAAACAAGAATTAGATTAGAAAATATTACCTTCATTTCAGAATTATTTTATTGATTTATTTTCGAAAACAATTAAACTATGAAACGTACATTTTTGTTCAATGCAATTTTAATAGTTGCTTTTAATAGTGTTAATGCCCAACAAAGCACGAACCCAAAAGATACAGAAGCTTGGTCGCCGGTACCTAAAATGGTAAGTTTTCAAAACACACCAGCAGATGCAATCATTCTGTTCAATGGGGGGAATCTAAACCAATGGCTAACTGTCAAAGACAAATCAGCCGCAAAATGGACTGTTAAGGATAATATATTTACGGTAAATAAGGGGACTGGGAATATCGAAACAAAACAATCCTTTTCAAATTATCAGCTACATATTGAGTGGTTAATCCCTGCAAATATTACCGGAAGTGGGCAGGCACGAGGCAATAGCGGACTCTTTTTGGCTTCAACTGGTGTAGGAGATAGCGGCTATGAACTTCAATTACTTGATTCATACAATAACTCAACTTACAGCAATGGACAAGCTGGAAGTATTTACAAACAAGCAATCCCTCTAGTAAATGCATCTAAAAAACCTGGAGAATGGCAATCGTACGATATCGTTTGGAACGCTCCGGTTTTTAATGATAACGGAAGCTTGAAATCTGCAGCCAGAGTTACGGTATTACATAATGGAATTCTTATACAGAACAATGTTGAGATAAAAGGAGAAACAGTATATATTGGTGCTCCATTTTATAAAAAACATGGGCCATCCCCAATAAAATTGCAGGATCATGGCGACCCAAGTGAACCGATAAGTTTTCGTAATATCTGGATAAGAGAACTATAAAAGAACGGAATCTTAATTCGAATATCATTTGATAAAAAATAGCTGAACTGGCATGGCTTCATAGCTTCTTACCAGTTCAGCTATGATCTATAGTTGAATCAAAAATTCCAATAGGTCAATAATCTGATAATAAGAGCCCCCCCATCTCAAATTCTTGGTTTATCCGATATTTTTAGGAAGTTAAAAATAAATTACTTGCCCTTCTGCTCTAAAATTCGTAAATTTGGAATTAAATTACTAGCTATTCCTTATTCACACCTGCAGATCAATTCGTCAAATCTAGTTACCAGATTTCACTGTTTAATAAACAGCAAATCCTTAACCTGATCAATTCTCCTAGTCGAATTCTCTTTATCATTGTGCAGCGAAATATAACCGAATAGTAATTTTTTACTTAAAACTACAATTTATGGCTAAATCACAGGCTACCTTCATGAAGAAGCAACTCGAAAAAAATAGAGCGAAAAAGAAGGAAGATAAAGAACATCGTAAACAGGAACGTCAACAAAATTCTACAGGCGGAAAATTGGAAGATATGATGGCTTATGTAGATGAAAATGGTGAACTTTCATCAACCCCGCCAGAATTAAAACAACCCAGCAAACAAAATGAGCGGAAAATCTTGTAGTGTAAGATTTGATATCCTCAATCAATAATTCAGTGCAAATCTATTTTAGGGAATGTATCCGTACTTTCATGTTAAAACTTGATTTTATTCATGTAAAAAACATTACAATCCTTAAAATTTAGATAGCAAGGTATCTTTAAAGCCTTGTTTATAAAAAGACTTATTTTGAAGGAAATTCAGGCAAAGTCATCCAGTGAGTAAAATCTTCTAAATCCACCTTATCATCTGCAACTACAAACTTATTGTAGATCTCACTGTAAAAACCAAAATAAATTTGACCACCATCAAATAATAATACATCTTTTGCCTGCTCTGGCAACTCATCTTTAACCAATTTCCAAATCATATTATAAAGATATTAAACTATTATTAAAATGGATTAATAGATGAGTAATGTTAAGAGAATTTTTTTCGATTTTTTAAGAATATGTAATTAAGCCAAGTATTATAAAAAATATATTACTCTTTGTTTTTATAGAATTCATGGATTAATTTTCTTTTAAATATAGCTGCCTGATTCAATGGTATTAGCATCAAATTTTCAAACCTATTTTAGTAATTTTGAAAAACTAACCAAAGTCTATGCAAAGTTCAGAAAGCAATGCTATTCACAGATCATCCAAAAAAGATCTTTATGAAGCACCCGATTATTATCTTATAGATGACCTATTAAGTGAGGAGCATAAGTTAATTCGGGATAGTGCGCGCAGCTGGGTAAAGAAAGAAGTGAGTCCAATAATTGAAGACTATGCTCAAAAGGCTTTATTTCCTAATCATCTAATTCCGGGACTTGCAGAAATTGGTGCATTCGGGCCTACAATTCCAATAAATTATGGCGGAGCCGGACTAGATTACATTTCCTATGGATTGATCATGCAAGAAATTGAACGAGGCGATTCAGGAATTCGTTCTACAGCCTCAGTACAAGGTTCATTGGTTATGTATCCTATCTATGCCTATGGGTCTGAAGAACAAAAAATGTATTACCTCCCAAAACTCGCCTCTGGCGAATTCATGGGATGCTTTGGCTTGACTGAACCTGATCATGGTTCCGACCCTGGCAGTATGATTACTAACATAAAGGATAGGGGTGATTATTATCTGCTTAATGGAGCTAAGATGTGGATATCAAATTCTCCTTTCGCTGATATTGCGATTGTTTGGGCAAAGGATGAAGAAGGAATTATACGTGGCTTAATCGTGGAAAAAGGAATGGAGGGCTTCAGTGCACCCGAAATACATGGTAAGTGGAGTTTAAGAGCTTCTGCAAGTGGCGAGCTGGTTTTCGATAATGTAAAAGTGCCTAAAAAGAATATCTTACCTAATGTAAAAGGCCTAAAAGGTCCATTAGGATGTTTGAATCAAGCTCGTTATGGAATAGCATGGGGAGCATTAGGTGCGGCAATGGATTGTTATGACACCGCGCTTCGTTATTCGAAAGAGCGAATTCAATTTGGCCGTCCAATTGGTGGTTTCCAGCTTCAACAAAAGAAGCTTGCTGAAATGATTACAGAAATAACAAAAGGACAGCTTCTTGTGTGGCGTTTAGGTGTATTAGTAAATGAAAACAGAGCTAGTCCAGCTCAAATCTCAATGGCCAAAAGAAACAGTGTAGAAACAGCAATTACTATTGCCCGTGAAGCAAGACAGATCCTTGGAGGCATGGGTATAACAGGCGAATATCCGGTAATGAGACACATGATGAACCTAGAATCAGTTGTAACTTACGAGGGAACTCATGACATTCATTTACTCATTACAGGCATGGATATAACCGGTTTGAATGCATTTGAATAAAATTAGTAAACTATAACCAGTAGTAGTAATTGAACAATCGGCTAATTTACTAGGCAACACAACATAGAATGATCAGATCAATCTACATCAAGAATAAACTGATTTAACGCGTTCTCTGAGATTATATCCTGAAGACATCACTTCTCCATACGCACCGGCGGTTCTAATAGCAATGAGATCGCCTCGAACAGATTCAGGTAGTTCCACCTCTTTGCCAAAGCAGTCTGTGCTTTCACAAATAGGTCCAACTACATCATATTTAACATGGACATCAGCTAGTGAGCTAATATTTTCTATCTTATGAAATGCCTGATAAAGAGCGGGCCGCATCAATTCGGTCATCCCAGCATCCAAAATCAAAAAATTCTTTTTAAGTCCATTTTTCACATATAGTATCCTACTAATCAAACTTCCACACTGTGCAACCAGAGCTCTTCCCAATTCAAAATGAACTTCCTGATGATTTCTGCGCTCTAAAAACTGATTAAAAATTTTAAAATAACTCTCAAAATCGTTAATTGAATTTTCATCAGGCGCATGATAATCAACACCCAAGCCTCCACCAACATTTAAAATTTGTAATTGAAAACCATGGTCTTCAAACCAGGAATTAAGCTCATTCACCTTAACGCACAAACTTTTAAAAACCTCCAAATTGGTAATCTGGGAACCAATATGGAAATGAATGCCAATAAGTTTTAGGTTTGGACAAGCATTCAGCTGTTCAATGCAGGATTCAAGCTCCCACTGATTCACACCGAATTTATTTTCTTCAAGCCCGGTGGTGATATACTGATGGGTATGTGCATCTACATTAGGGTTAATACGAATGGCAACCCTAGCAGTTTTTCCACGATCAGCTGCAAGGCTATTGATAATCCCAAGTTCCTGCACCGACTCTATATTAAAGCAGTAAATATTACTATTCAAAGCTTCAATTATTTCCTTATCCGATTTGCCCACTCCAGCAAAAACAACTTTCCCAGGATCGAAACCAATTTCAATCGCTTTTTTCACCTCATTCCCACTAACACAATCAGCCCCAAATCCTGTCTTCCTTACAGCTTGTAAAATCTGCTCGTTGAAATTAGCCTTTAATGCGTAATGCACATGAAAACCAAATTTTTCGGCAGATGATCTGCAGGTTTCTAAAGTCTGATCTAACAGTCGCAGATCATAATAGTAAAATGGTGTTTCTAAATTTTCAAAACGTGAAATCGTATCCTTACTTAACATATATATATTTATACCTGCGCTAGCAGATCTGTATCCTATTCAAATAAACGGCTATGTAAAGATCTCAGTACTTCAACTTTATCTCCATCTTTAACTAATATAGAGATATTATAGTTACTCCCTCCATATGAGATCATACGTAAGGGAATATGCGTAATTGCATCAAGTACGCGTGCTGCGAAACCATGTTTTTCTACACCGAAATCACCGACAACGCAAACAATCGTTTGGTTGTAATCAACCTCAACAGTACCAAAAATGGTCAATTCCTTGATGATTTCCTCCAAATGCTGAGTATCATCAATTGTAACCGAAACAGCTACTTCTGAAGTAGTAATCATATCTATTGGAGTTTTGTAACGTTCAAAAACTTCAAAAACCCTTCTTAAAAACCCGTATGCAAGTAGCATTCTGCTAGATTGAATTTTAATTGCAGTAATGCCGTCTTTTGCAGCAATAGATTTGATCTTTCCCCGCTCACTCTCATTAGTGATCAAAGTTCCAGATGCTTTAGGCTCCATTGTATTCAATAAACGAACAGGAACCTTATATTTTTGAGCAGGAAATACACTCTGAGGATGTAGTATTTTAGCACCAAAATAGGCAAGCTCAGCTGCTTCATCAAAAGATAAAACTGCGATTGGCTTGGTACCTTTTACAATTCTTGGATCATTATTGTGCATACCATCAATATCTGTCCAAATTTGCACCTCTTCAGCTGCAATTGCTGCTCCAATCAGAGAAGCAGTATAATCACTTCCTCCACGACGCAAATTATCGATCTCTCCAAACGAATTACGACAAATATAACCCTGAGTAACAAATAAGGTTTCTTCAGGATATTTATCAAGAAGCAATTGCAAATTTTCAGAAATAAAAGGAATTAGCGGTTCATTATCCTCATCGATTTTCATAAAATCAAGAGCAGGAAGAAGTATTGAACTTACGCCAATTTCATTCAAATAAATATGGTAAAGTGTGGTTGATATAAGTTCTCCCTGAGCAAGAATGACTTTTTCTTCTATACTTGTGAAATGCTCATTGGCAAAAGATGACAATAAATTAAAATGATAATCAATAAGATCTTTACCCTGGTCATAGCCTTCAGAAGATGCGAAAAGTTCTTTTATGAAAATCTCATACTTTGCTTTTAATGCCTTGATCAGTTCGGAGGCTTTCTGTTTCTCAGTTGCAAGATAAGCCTGAGAAATTTCTAAAAGGCTGTTTGTAGTACCCGAAACAGCAGAAAGAACAACTATCTGCCTATCTTTAGGGTTAATAATGTCTAATAATTTTTTAATGCGATCGGGACTTCCTACCGATGTTCCACCGAACTTTAATACCTTCATTTAATCTTGAATTTTAAATTGCAATAAATGATATTTATACTTGTGCAATTAGATGTTAAAAATAGAAAAAAGCATTCTATTTTTCATGTCAAGCAAAATTTAATTTGGCGGGTTTACCATTGATCGTTTCTGATCGGATATAAACACAATTAAATATTAATAATTATGCACGAGCTGGAAACTTCCATATTAAATAAAATCAATCATTGGCTTCAAGGCAATTATGATAAGGATACAAAAAATGAAATCAATGCATTACTGGATTCCGAGTCATTTCTAGAACTTACCGATTCATTCTACAAAAATCTTGAGTTTGGAACAGGCGGACTCAGAGGAATAATGGGTCCAGGAAGCAATCGAATCAATAAATACACTATCGGTTCAGCAACACAAGGGCTATCAAATTTTTTGCTAAAAAAATATCCCGGTGAAAAGATTAGTGTAGCGGTTGCTCATGATAGTAGAAATAAATCCGATTATTTTGCAAAGATAACAGCCGAAGTGTTTTCAGCGAATGATATTCATGTGCATTTTTTTAAGGAATTAAGACCTACTCCTGAACTTTCATTTGCTATCAGGCATTTAGGATGTAAAAGTGGAGTCATGATCACAGCATCACATAATCCAAAAGAATACAATGGCTACAAGGCTTATGGATGGGACGGCGGTCAGTTTACCTCACCAGATGACCAAATGGTGATGCATGAAGTTTCTGCCATCAGCACTATCGATTTGGTTAAATTTAATCGAATTGAAGAAAATATTGAATTGATTGATGAAAGTTTAGACAATTTATACCTGGATAAGATAGCAGAGCTTTCCATGTCTATGGAGGCTATTGAAAGACAAAAAGATCTCAAGATCGTGTACTCTCCTATTCATGGAACAGGTATAACCCTGGTTCCTGCTGCATTAAAGAAATTTGGATTTGAAAATATCCATATAGTTGAAGAACAATCCACGCCAGATGGGAATTTCCCAACGGTTATCTATCCAAATCCTGAAGAAAAAGAGGCCCTAACTTTAGCCTTAGCAAAAGCAAAGAATATTGATGCTGACCTTGTTTTAGCAACAGACCCAGATGCTGATCGTGTTGGAATTGCAATTAAAAATGATGTAGGTGAGTTTATTTTACTCAATGGCAATCAAACTGGCAGCTTACTGATCAATTATTTACTAAGTGCCTGGGAACAAAAAGGAAAACTTACTGGAAATGAATATGTGATATCAACTGTTGTAACCACTAAGCTGATCGAGGATATTGCATTATCAAAGAATGTAGGCTTCTACGAAACCCTAACCGGATTCAAATGGATTGGAGCCCTGATTACAGAACTCCAGGGGAAAAAAATTTTTATTGCAGGTG
Organism: Sphingobacteriaceae bacterium; assembly: GCA_947479815.1. GTDB lineage: Bacteria > Bacteroidota > Bacteroidia > Sphingobacteriales > Sphingobacteriaceae > Daejeonella. Next base: position 10,630 of record CANKAT010000043.1, on the reverse strand, counting down.
GTGAAGAAAGCTATGGCTATCTAGTTGGTGAACTTGTTAGAGATAAGGATGCTGTTATATCCTGTGCCTTTATCGCAGAAATGACAGCTTATTACAAGGACCAGGGAAGCAGTTTATACCAGGCCATGCTAGATATGTATGAACACTATGGGCTTTACAAGGAAAAACTTGTTTCTATAACCAAAAAAGGCAAAACCGGTGCTGAAGAAATTAAAGCACTCATGGAACGCTTTAGAACCAATACACCATCATCACTGGGGGGATCAAAAGTAGTGAGGTTGAAAGATTATGAACTTGGGAAAGAAACTGACTTATTAACTGGATCCGAAAAACCTTTGGATTATCCAAAATCAGATGTATTACAATTCATTACAGCAGATGGTTGTATTATTTCGGCAAGGCCATCAGGCACAGAACCTAAGATCAAATTTTATTGCAGCGTAAAAACTGCTCTTCCTGATAAAAATGAGTTCAGCAAAAAAGACAAGCTTCTTGAAGAAAAGATCGAAAGCATTATGAAAGATCTGGCGGTGTAAATTGAAAATTGCATTTCACAAATTTCGTGTATTATTCTTATTCAAAAGGCTGAAATTTTCAGCCTTTTGAATAAGCACTCCAAAAAATCAGAGTATATTTACACCATGAAAAAAGTTGTTTTAGTTGCACTTGCTAGCTTAATTTTTCAATCTTGTATAAATACATCTGAAAAAAAACTTCCAATTTTAGGCGAGCGTGAACCGGTAGAGAAAACTGTAGCGGGGAAACTACTCATTGACACCATCTATCAAACAGTTCCTGCTTTCAGTTATTTTAACCAGGATAGCATTCCAGTTACAAATAAAGATTTCGACAATAAAATTTATGTAACAGACTTCTTTTTTACCTCATGTAATACCATTTGTCCGATTATGCACCGAAATATGTTAAATGTGTATACTAAATTCAAAGGAAATCCAAAAGTTAAATTCCTTTCTCATACCATCGATATAAAATATGACCTGCCATCAAAATTAAAATCCTATGCTTCAAAACTGGGTATAGAAGGCAATCAATGGGAGTTTGTTCATGGAAGCCGTGATTCTATTTTCGGCATAGCAGCAAAAAGCTATTTGGTTTCTGCTTTTGAAGACAGCACTGATCCACAGGGGCTGGTTCATCAGGGATGGTTTATTTTGGTAGATACCAAAAAACAGCTCCGGGGAGCATATGATGGCACTAAGGAAGATCAGGTTAATCAATTAATGAAAGACATGGAACTATTGCTGAAAGAAGAGTTTGGCAATGAGAAATAAACTCATTTATTTTATTTTTTTAACTATTGCCTTTACAAGCATGATCCAATCATGCCAAAATGAGACAAGTATAAACTTTAAACGTTACTATGTTAATGGCAAAAGACTTTACGAAAATAATTGCCAGAACTGCCATGGATCAGATGGAAAAGGTTTAGGCACTTTATATCCGCCTTTAACTGACAGCAGCTATCTTAATTTAAACAGAAATAAATTAGCATGTATCATTAGAAATGGGCAAACTGGAACAGTTAGGGTAAATAACATAGCCTACGATGGAATAATGCCTGGCAACCAAACACTGGCAGATATAGATATCGCACAAGTAATTGTTTACATTACCAATTCATTTGGCAATAAACAGGGTTTTTATGATTCTGAATTTGCAAAAAACGATCTCGTGAAATGCAAATGAATAAGTTCTGAGAAGATGCAGGCTTTATCTTGTGGTTAACAGAACGATTTGTATTTTTGCAATTCATACAAAAAAAATGGCTAAGCGTACACGAATTAAAGATCTTTTAGTTTCCAGCGATTTCGGAAAACAGGTTTCTGTCATGGGATGGGTAAGAACATTCAGAAACAATCAATTTATTGCTCTGAATGATGGTTCAACTATCAATAATATACAGGCAGTTGTAGATTTTAATTCGTTTGAAGAAAGCCTCCTAAAAAGGCTAACCACTGGAGCTGCAATATCCATCAATGGCGAAATAGTAGAATCACTAGGAAAAGGACAACGAATTGAAATTAAAGTAAATTCCCTTGAAATATTGGGTGATAGTGATGCAGATAAATTCCCCTTGCAACCCAAAAAACATAGCTTGGAATTTTTACGTGAAATTGCACATTTACGCTTTCGTACAAATACGTTCAATGCAGTTTTTAAAATAAGACATGCATTGGCATACGCTGTCCATAAATTTTTTAATGATAAGGGCTTTGTGTACATGCATACCCCTATCATTACTGCTTCTGATGCTGAAGGAGCAGGAGAAATGTTCAGGGTTTCAACTTTTGATCCTGATCATATACCGCGCAATGAGGATGGCACAGTAAATTATAAAGAAGATTTTTTTGGTAAAGCTACCAATCTAACCGTTTCCGGGCAATTGGAAGGTGAGCTTGCCGCTATGGCTTTTGGAGATATTTACACTTTTGGACCAACATTCAGGGCCGAAAACTCAAATACAACACGCCATCTGGCAGAATTTTGGATGATTGAGCCAGAAATGGCTTTTTATGATCTGAATGATAACATGGATCTTGCTGAAGAATTACTTAAATATCTGATTCGATATGCCATAGATCATTGTGCAGACGAACTAGAATTTCTTAAGAATAGGCTCTTAGAAGAAGATAAACAAAAACCTTTAACAGAGCGTTCTGAATCCGACCTTCTGACAAAACTTAATTTCTGTCTTGAAAATAACTTTGAAAGAATCACCTATACAGAAGCAATCAATATTCTTAAAAACTCTAAACCCAACCAAAAGAAACAATTCAAATATCTGATTGAAGGCTGGGGGGCTGATCTTCAATCAGAGCATGAGCGCTTCTTGGTAGAAAAACATTTTAAGAAACCAGTCATATTAACAGACTATCCCGCCGACATCAAATCATTCTATATGCGTATGAATGAACCAGATACAGAAGGAAGATCAACAGTCAGAGCAATGGACATTTTATTCCCTGGCATTGGCGAAATCGTAGGTGGATCGCAGCGTGAAGAACGTCTAGAAAACCTGGAAAAAAGAATGAAGGAAATGCATATTCCTGCTGAAGATATGTCATGGTACCTGGATACTCGGCGCTTTGGATCAGCACCACATGCAGGATTCGGTTTAGGTTTTGAACGCTTGGTTCTGTTTGTTACTGGAATGACGAATATCAGAGATGTTATTCCATTCCCTAGAACTCCAAAAAATGCTGAATTTTAAGATTTATATCTAGATTTCTCTTTTTTACTTTGCATTTTCTTTATTCATGCTTGGACTGCATCTTGTATACTTAGGACGCATTTTATTTTAGTATTTTTATACATGCTAATTAAAATCTATCCTGAAAATCCAAATGAAAAAATCATTCAGCAGGTAGTTGAAGTCTTAAAAAAAGGCGGAATAATTATCTACCCTACAGATACGGTTTATGGTTTAGGATGTGACATTACCAATCCAAAAGCAATTGAGCGAATCTGCAAAATTCGAGGCATAAAACCTGAAAAAGCAAACTTCTCTTTTGTTTGTTACGATTTAAGGCATATTTCAGATTATACCAAACCAATAGATAATGAAACCTATCGGATTCTAAAAAAAGCACTTCCCGGCCCATTTACTTTCATTTTCAATGCCAACAAAAATGTGCCAAAGCTTTTGAGCTCTAACAAAAAAACAGTAGGGATTCGTGTGCCCAACAATACAATTGCCCGCACTATTGTTCAACTACTTGGAAATCCAATAATCTCTACTTCAATACATGACGATGATGATATCATTGAGTATTCAACTGACCCAGAACTGATTCATGAGAAGTACCAGGATGTGGTTGATCTTGTGATTGATGGAGGCTATGGCGACAATGAGCCCTCAACCATTGTAGATTGCAGTTTGGGTGATTTTGAAATAATTCGACAGGGCAAGGGCAAACTAGACCAATTCTTGTAAGTAATTAACAATCAATTTTTTAATTTAATTCATGAGTATCCCCTTTTTTGTACCAACAAAGCCTTTTATAAAATAAAGCTTTAAATTATTTTGTAATTTGGTCAAATTGGTACGAGCAATAAACATAAAACCTTTTAAAGATTTTTTCAGATCCGAACAAATAGGCGGAGTGATTCTGATTGTCTGCGTTATCGTTTCGCTAGCCATCGCAAATTCAAATTTAGGAGCAGCATTTGAGAATTTACTGAGTACAAAAATTGGATTCAGCAGCTCAGCGATAGCACTAGAATATTCCGTATCTCTTTGGATCAATGATGGACTGATGGCTATTTTCTTCCTGCTTGTTGGGCTAGAAATAAAACGTGAAATTATTGAAGGTGAATTGTCAAGCCCACAAAAGGCTGCTATGCCAATATTTGCTGCATTAGGTGGAATGATAGTTCCTGCCAGTATATATTCACTGATCAATTCAAACACTCCAACGATACATGGCTGGGGTATTCCAATGGCTACAGATATTGCTTTTGCATTAGGTGTTATATCGCTATTGGGAAAACGCGTTCCCTCTTCATTAAAAATATTCCTTGCAGCTCTTGCAATTGCTGATGATTTAGGTGCCATATTTGTTATTGCTATTTTTTACACAAATGAACTGCATTGGATGCAACTATTATATTCAGCAGGAATTTTTATAGTATTGATAATACTAAACAGATTTGGCGTAAAAAAGCTTATTTATTACATTATTCCCGGCATCTTTTTGTGGTATTTTGTTCACCATTCAGGCATTCACGCCACTATTGCAGGGGTATTGCTGGCACTAACCATTCCAACAAATACGGTTAAAGATGAGTCACCTCTTGAAAAATTAGAGCACCTATTAGTGCGGCCTGTAAACTTTTTGATCATGCCAATTTTTGCTCTTGCTAACACAAATATTCGCTTTGAAAATAATATGATCGATGGCCTTAGTAGTCCGCTTGGGCTGGGTATAATTTGCGGATTAGCATTGGGTAAGCCAATTGGAGTAAGTCTTTTCTCATGGCTTTCAGTAAAATTAGGCATGGCAAAATTACCTAGCAAGGCAAATTGGAAACATATTTTCGGACTCGGCCTACTTGCAGGAATAGGCTTTACCATGTCAGTATTTATTGCCTTACTTTCATTCAGTACTATTGAATATCAAATTCAAGCAAAATTCGCAATTATTGTTTCTTCTATCCTGGCTGGGATATTCGGATATGTATTTTTGAGCTCCCTAAACCATAAAAAAACTACGATTTCAGCTAAACAAGCTTAGAATCAGGGCCGAATTGAATTGATAAATTCAGGAATTCGCTGCAAGGCATTTTCAGTATCCAAAAATTTCACAAAAGCACTGCCAACAATAGCTCCGCGGGTATATTCAGCAGCTTTATTAAAACTTTTCTGATCTGAAATACCAAATCCAATCATCGTTGGATTCTTGAGGTTCATTTCACGGATTCTAGAGAAATAAGCATCTGCCTCATTTGAAACAGTTAAATTCTTCCCTGTTGTAGAAGAAGATGACAGGAGGTAAATAAAGCCATTACTTAAATTATCAATTTTTCGGATACGTTCTTCTGATGTTTGAGGGGTAACTAAAAAAATATTGCTAATCGCATTATCAATAAAATAATCCTTGTAAAATTCCTCATACTCAACCATCGGAAGATCAGGAACAATCACTCCATCTACTCCTACAGCTGCACAAGAATCACAAAAATTCTTAACTCCATATTGTAATACCGGGTTAACATATCCCATTAATAATACAGGAATAGAAACACGCTTACGAAGTTCTTTCAACTGCTTAAAAAGAATAGTTAAATTCATTCCATTTTGAAGTGCCTTTTGTGAGCTATTCTGAATAACAGGTCCATCTGCCAATGGATCAGAGTAAGGAAAACCAATCTCCATGAAATCAGCACCAGCTTTTTCAATGGCTTCAGCAATATCGAGCGTACTGTTTAAATCTGGATATCCTGCTGTAAAATAAATGGATAAAAGTGGCTCTTTTTTATGTTGGAATAATTCGTTAAGTCTGTTCATAGTAGTGCAGGTATCAATTGCATGATGATTACATCAAATTATTAAGTATTATAAATTAAAATAGTTCATATAGGTATCTAAATCCTTGTCGCCACGCCCTGAAAGGCAGATCACAACTGATTCCTTACCTGTAAATATCATTTTTTCGAGCTGCGCAAGAGCATGGGCTGTTTCAATAGCAGGAATTATCCCTTCTAGTTCAGAACATAATCTACCAGCTTGCATGGCTTCATCATCGGTAATACTTACATATTCTGCACGGTCTTGTTTAAATAAATGAGCATGCTGAGGGCCAATACCAGGATAATCAAGCCCGGCCGAAATCGAATATGGCTCAATAACCTGACCATCATCACTTTGCATCAAAATGGAGCGGCTACCATGTAATACGCCTTCTCTACCCAACAAGGTGGTAGCGGCCGATTCTCCACTATTTACGCCTAAACCAGCTGCTTCTACAGCGATCAGCCTAACATCCTGGTCATCCAGAAAATGATAAAACATACCCATAGCATTACTTCCACCACCAACACATGCCATTACAATATCTGGATTTTCTGAACCTGTCTTCTCAAAAAGCTGTTTCTTGGTCTCCTCAGAAATGATTGATTGAAAACGTGCAACCATATCCGGATAAGGATGTGGCCCAACTACTGAACCGATAATATAATGAGTATCTATTGGATTATTGATCCAGTCTCGCATCGCTTCATTTGTTGCATCCTTCAAGGTTTTACTGCCCGAAACTGCGGGAACAACCTTTGCTCCCATCATTTTCATTCTGGCTACGTTTGGCGCCTGTCTTTCAATATCAATTTCGCCCATGTAAATGATACATTCCAGACCCTTGAGAGCACAAACAGTTGCTGTGGCAACGCCATGCTGCCCTGCTCCAGTCTCAGCAATGATTCGCTTCTTTCCCAATCGCTCGGCAAGCAATATCTGACCTACAGTATTATTGATCTTATGGGCTCCAGTATGATTTAGATCTTCTCTTTTAAGATAAATTGTGGTACCATATCTTGCAGATAAACGCTCTGCATGAAATAAAGGGGAAGGTCTGCCCACATAATCTTTCAATAAATTATGGAATTCTTCCTGAAAATCAGGTTCATAAATAATATTAAGATATTGCTGACGGAGTTGCTCTACGTTTGGATATAACATTTCTGGAATATATGCTCCCCCAAAATCGCCAAAATACCCCTTTGGATTTACTCCCCATTTAACCGAACTGCTAATAAATTCTCTGTTCATATAGTTTATTTTTGCCTTATCAGACTAGTTTTATTTACCAATTAATTCAAATACGGATTTAAGACTACTGATATCTTTAAGCCCCGGCTCCAATTCAAATTTACTATTCAAATCAATAGCATATAACTGTTCAGGTACTAAATTACTGATCTCAGAGATATTTTCAGGACTTAAACCTCCACTCAAAAAGTATGGTTTCAGTCCGTTATATTGATCCAATATTTTCCAATCGAAGGCTATGCCTGATCCCCCATGTTCGGTAGTTTTAGTATCAAACAAAAAGTAATCAACCACTTCGTTAAATTGTTCAATTTGATTAAAATCAAAACCAGGAAAAATTCCGAATGCTTTAATGATTTCAAGTTCTCTAAACGGCAAGCTAACACTGAGCAGCTTTCTCAACTGCTGGCAATAGAGCACCGATTCTGAACCATGCAATTGAACTGCATTTAAATCATATTCATCAATTTTGCTTATTACTTCATCAATTGTTTCATTTACAAAAACTCCTGTCAACTTGATAGAATCAGGCAATGAACTTAATATACCTTTATCCAGATTTGCAGCAAATCGTTTAGACTGAGCATAAAAAATCAAACCAAGGTAATCTGGCTTCAGTTGAGCAAGATCAATGATATTACCCGAATCTCTCATTCCGCAGACCTTTATTTTCATGCTAACATTTTCTTAAAGCTATTCAGGGCATTCTTACTTTGCAATGATTCTTCTGCTTCATAAAAACAGTCGGCAAATGACTGTTCAGGTTTAATTGTACGAATAGCAACAGCTGCATTACATACTACAACATTGTTTTGCTCGGTAGTTCCATCTCCCTCCAATACAGCTTTAAAAATATCTGCTGAATCTTTAACTGTACTACCTCCGCCAATTTTCTCAGGATCAATTTTGTCAAATCCTAACTGTGCAATTGAATGAATATGTTCACCAGATGCCGAAAAAGTTTTAAAATCACAGGTTAAGGATATTTCATCATATCCTTCAAGTGCATGTACGATCGTATACTTTGTATCTGATTTTTGATACAGATAAGCATACAAACGTGCCAGCTCAAGGCTAAATACCCCTACCATTTGATATTTAGGTCTTGCAGGATTAACAAGTGGCCCCAACATATTAAAAAAAGTTTTCACTCCCAACTCCTTTCTAATGGGTGCTACAGTTTTCATTGCCGCGTGGAATAATGGAGCATGCAAAAAGCAAATTCCAGCATTATCTAAAGATCTTTTTAAGTGATCCGTATCATTTGAAAAAGTATAACCAAGATATTCCATAACATTTGATGAACCGCATCCCGAAGAAACACCGTAATTTCCATGCTTTGAAACCTTATAACCAGCACCAGCAACTATAAATGAGGCAAGAGTTGAAATATTAAAAGTATCCTTACCATCGCCGCCTGTTCCGCAAAGATCAATCAATTCATATTCTTGCAGATTAGCCTTCAAACATAATTCCAGCATTCCATCTCTGAAACCCTCAAGTTCTTCAACAGTAATATTACGCATACAATAAGCAGCCATAAACGCTGCCATTTGTGAGGCATTGTATTTCCCCAGTGTGATATTTGTCAAAATCTCTTTCGATTCATCCTTTCCAAAGGTCTTTTGTTCAAACAGGTGATTCAATATTTTTTTCATACCACTTTATATTTCAGGCTTTCTAGCCAGATATCTTATACCTAGAGATTTGCACTAATTTTAACTCAAATTAATTTTTTAATAAAAAAGGGTTGCTCTTTGAGCAACCCTTAGTATTATTTTTTTTATACAGAAAAATATATACCTAGCTGATTGCCGAATGTTTGAACATTTGCCACCACCAGATCGTATATATTTGCTTTAGCTTCATTATTAAGCAAATATGAATAAAATTTCATTAGCTGCAAACCCTTTTCCGAATTTTTAAAAATATGAGTATCAACAGACAATCCAGAAGAATAATCAAGCCAAGACAGCTGAACTAAAAAAATCAACGAAATCTGGAAAATTTTCCTCTGCTCAAAAACAACGTATAAACCCATGAAAGCAGGAATAACATTCCCACAAATTGGTGCAGAATCGCATAAATCAATGGTATTTCTGAGCTAGTATTTAATACAGTGAGCACCCCTAAAAGTATTTGAACGCCTAAAAATAATACAGGTAAAAACCTAACCTTATACAATAAAGTTCCTGGAGCTAATTTTTGAGCCTTTAAAAACCAAATAATAACTGGAATACAAATAATATAGGCAAGCCCCCTATGAATAAATTGCACTGTAATGAGATTATGAGTCATATCTTCTAGAAAACTGCCTTGGCTAAACATGCCAATTGGCCAAAGCATTCCATTGATATCAGGCCAAGTAATTGCAGCAAATGCAGCATGCAATCCGGCCATAAATGCTCCATATATCAATTGAAAAGTAAGGATTACTAATAACCAAACATTGATTTTTTTTAGTACAGGAACATGCAAAACCTGAATTTCAGAAATACTAAGCTTTAATGCAAACCAAAACACATAACATAAAAGTATCAATGCTGAAATAAAGTGAATAGCCAATCTGATATGACTAACATATAAATTTTCATCGTTTAATCCACTTTGAACCATGATCCATCCTATTGCTCCTTGTAAACCACCAAGCAAAAATAGAATGATCATTGGTTTGACCATATTGGGCTGAATCTTCTTGCTTAAAAGAAAATAAATGAATGGAAAAATGAATACCAAACCCATAAACCTTGCCCAGTCACGATGAAGCCATTCCCAAAAAAATATAAACTTAAAATCACTTAAAGAGAAGTGACTATTGAGATGTTTAAACTGAGCAATCTCTTTATATTTATTAAAAGCATCTAGCCATGCTTGTTCATTCATTGGTGGGAAAGCACCTAAAATAGGCTTCCATTCTGTAATAGACAAGCCTGATCCTGTTAAGCGGGTAATACCCCCAATAACAACCTGGATCATGATCATGACCAACCCAACATACAACCAAATGACTACAGAACGATTATTTTTAGGAAAACTCATGGTCAGTTTATTATCATAAAACTCAATTCAATAATTTAACATGTGCAATATTCGCTTTTTGAATGCAGGTCAACGTCCAGTTAAAACACTAAACATTAAAGTATCTCCTATTTTGAAAACAATTTTTTATCGGCATAAAACGTACCAAACGGAATTAATGATGCTATAAAGCTCATGCTTAATTTCCAGAATGACCATTTATACAAATAGGCAACCTGTATTAGCAAAATTATGTACAGTATAAAAAGCAATCCATGAACCATACCTACCACATAATTTGGGCCTGGCATATCATACCTATATTTA
>CANKAT010000042.1 GCA_947479815.1 Sphingobacteriaceae bacterium | reverse complement strand
GTTCATCATGAAATCCAACACATTCAGTACACTTATCAGAAACTATGTAATATACCTCATCAGAAATTGCGGACTGAGCTTCATCAGCATTTAGATTTGTGCCGTCGCCAAAATCAATTAGTCCTTTGAGAGTGGTTCCTTCCGAAAATCTCCATGCAGCACCGGCATCATAAATTGCATTATTTGGGCATTCAGGCTCGCAAGCCCCGCAGTTAATACACTCATCGGTGATTTTAATTGCCATTTTATCTAAAAGTCTATTTGTTAAGTTAATTTTGCATTAAAATGAGTAAAAACCTCATTTTTAAACCTTCTGACAAATATAACATTATTTGAAGTAATTTTTTTTGGATGACTAAGATTTTGACAAGCAAACAACGAATCATGGCTTTTGTACAATTAGGCCATATTCTGCAAAACCCAGATGAGCAATTAAGTTCACTCATTGGCTCTGCAAAACAATATAATGCATGGTTCACCCCACAAAGCACTGCCATGGCGATCAAGGCAATCTCAGAAATGCTAAATGAAACTGATCTGAATAAATGGATTGATGCCAATACAGATGAACCATTAAAAATAAATGGTATAGGTCTCATTCTCGCAGGCAATATTCCATTAGTTGGATTCCATGATATTCTATGTGTTTTAGCTTCAGGAAATAAAGCATTGATCAAGCTGTCTTCCCAAGACAAGCAATTAATACCATACATCTTGACTAAGCTTTCAGAAATAGAACCTCGCTTTACGGAACAGTTTGAGTTTATAGAAAGATTAAAAGATTTTGATGCGGTGATTGCAACTGGTAGTAACAATACTTCAAGATATTTTGAATATTATTTCAGCAAAGTACCTCATATTATCCGCAAGAACCGCAACAGTATTGCTGTTTTAAATGGAAATGAAAATAGGGAAGAACTCAAGTCTTTGGGTCATGATATTTTCGACTATTTTGGTTTGGGCTGCCGTAATGTTTCTAAAATTTATGTACCCAAAGGGTATAATTTCAATACTTTCTTTGAATCTATCGAAGAATTTAAATTGGTTGCTGACCATCATAAATACAATAATAATTACGACTATAATAAATCCATATTTCTAGTAAACATGGATAAACATCTTGATAATGGATTTTTACTTCTGAAGCAGGATACACGGATGGCTTCGCCATTGGCAGTGGTTTATTACGAGGAATATGAAAGCATACAGGAGGCAGAAAGCGAATTATTGGCCAATGAAGATGGTATTCAATGTATTATTTCAAGATCAGATTTAAGCATGAATATTCTTCCTTTTGGGCAAAGCCAGCGTCCAGGATTATGGGATTATGCAGATGGAGTAGATACGATGGCGTTTTTGAGGGGATTGTGAAGAAGGGGTTGTCTGTTATCTGTTGTCTGTTATCTGTTATCTGTTGTCTGAGGTAGGAAGTCTGAGGTAGGAAGTCTGAAGTATGAGGTAGGAAGTCTGAGGTCTGAGGCAGGAGGTCTGAAGTAGGAAGTCTGAGGTCTGAAAAAAGCAGAAAATTTCAATTAGCACTAAACAGTCTTTGATCTTTGCTCTTGGTTCTTGGTTCGGTTATCTGTTGTCAGATATGAGGTGGTAAGGTGGTTAGTTAGTGCTTCGTAATTCATAATCCGTAATTCATAATTCGTAATTCGTAATTTTATTATTAAAAAATAATTTCCAAATACTCTAATCTCAATACTCTATACGCAATACTCAATACTATCTACTAACTACTATCTACTAACTACTATCTACTAACTACTATCTACTAACTACTAATAAATAATTAACTTTGCAACCAATGTATGTGATAAAAGTTAGAGGGGTAGCAAAGATCCCAGATTATGTTCAACTCCGTGATGAAAAATTCACTTTGTTAGCGTATTTTCGATTAGATAGGCCTGAAAAAGCACTAGACAAAGCAGGTTTAGCTGATCAGGCTGCAACCATTATGAATAAAATTAAAGACCTGCCTTTCGGGCAAATTTTTAAACTTGAATTATGATAGGCAACTCAGTTATAAAATTAGACGGTGTAGACATCTACCAGCAGAAACATTTAGTTCTAAACAATGTCAACCTACAGATCAGTCCCGGCGAATTTGTTTTCCTAATTGGACAAACAGGATCGGGTAAAAGTAGCTTGCTGAAAGTAATTTATGGTGAACTTCAAATTGCAAACGGTCAAGGACAAGTTGCAGGATTTGACCTCCGAAAAATCACTGAAAAAGATATCCCTTTTTTACGCCGCAAACTGGGCATTGTATTTCAGGATTTTCAATTACTGACAGACCGAACCGTGGAGCAAAATTTGGAGTTTGTACTAAAAGCTACCGGATGGAAAGACACAAAACTAATCTCTATACGCATATTAGATGTACTTGAAAAAGTTGGTTTACGCTCAAAAACCAAAAAAATGCCCCATGAATTATCGGGTGGTGAGCAACAACGAGTTGTAATTGCCAGAGCCTTGTTGAATGACCCTGAATTAATTTTGGCCGATGAACCAACAGGCAATCTAGATCCGGATACATCTGAAGACATTGTAACCTTGTTAAAACAGATCAGTCAATCAGGTACTGCCGTCTTAATGGCATCTCATGATTATCATATCATCAGAACGTTCCCATCAAGAATTATTAAATGCGAAGGTGGGATTATTCACCAGGACGCTAAGATCTAACAATCTTCACTAATACCATAGGCAGTTAATGTCAGTTGCAAGTGAATTGTAGCCGAAATGCTGACAGCTTGACTGATTTATTTTTTGGCAAAAAAATTGCCATGAAATAATATGAAATTTTCAGAATTATTGAATAAAAAGAAGAAGACTAAAATGGAAGAGAATCAAACGACTGAAAATACTGAGCAAAAAGATATTCTAGAAGAAAATGAGTCAGTAACTAATGAGTTGCCAGAAATTGATGAAAATTCAACCCAGCAGGATGAAGTGCAAATTTCGGATGAGGAAAAATTTAAAGCTGAGGCTTCTGAATGGCAGAATAAATATTTACGCTTATATGCAGAGTTTGATAATTTCAAACGTCGTACAAGCAAGGAACGACTGGAATTACTTCAAATTGCAGGAAAAGATGTGATTGTAGATCTTTTACCAGTACTTGACGATTTTGAAAGAGCTCAGAAATCAATCGAAAAAGCTACAGATATTGAGGCCCTGAAAGAGGGTGTGAAACTTGTTCATCACAAATTAAAAAACGTACTGACCAATAAAGGACTTAAAGAAATGACTTCAATTGGAGCTGAATTTGATGCTGATGTTCATGAGGGTATCACCAATATTCCTGCACCATCAGATGATCTAAAGGGAAAAGTATTAGATGAATTAGAGAAAGGATATTACCTGAATGACAAGGTAATACGCTTTGCAAAAGTTATTATAGGAGCATAGATACTATGTCAGCCTTTATGCAGGGCGTTTAAAATGGTGCATAGTGTTTATTTAGAAAAATGGCAAAACGAGATTATTACGACATACTTGGAGTAACACGCAGCTCAACTGCAGATGAGATAAAAAAAGCTTATCGAAAAATGGCAATTAAATATCATCCGGATAAAAATCCAGGTGATAAACAGTCTGAAGAAAATTTCAAAGAAGCAGCTGAAGCCTATGAGGTTTTAAGTAATGCTGAAAAGAAAAAAAGATATGACCAGTTTGGTCATGCCGGAGGAGCTTCAAGCCCTAATGGTGGTGGCGGATATGGTGGTCACATGAATATGGAAGACATATTCAGCCAGTTCGGAGATATTTTCGGTGGTGGTGGTGGTGGTGGTAGCCCATTTGACAGTTTCTTTGGAGGCCAACAGCAAACTCGTGGTGGACGGCGCGCAGCACGTGGAAGCAATCTACGGATTAAGGTTAAACTTAGCCTAGAAGAAATCGCCAAGGGTGTTGAGAAAAAAATCAAAGTAAACAAACAGGTTATATGCGATACTTGCGATGGAAGTGGCGCAAAAGATAAATCATCATTCAATACCTGCCAAACCTGTAATGGCAGTGGAGCAGTAAGAAGGGTTACAAACACTATCCTAGGACAGATGCAAACAACCAGCACCTGCCCTACTTGTAATGGTGAAGGAACACAGATCACTTCAAAATGCACAACTTGTCATGGAGATGGTTTATCTCGTGGCGAAGAAACGATCAGTATCAACATTCCTGCCGGTGTAAGTGAAGGAATGCAATTATCGATGAGCGGAAAAGGAAATGCTGCACCTCGAGGTGGTATTCCAGGTGATCTGATTATACTAATTGAAGAAATCCAGCATGACTCATTAAAACGTGAAGGAAATAATATCATTTACGATCTTCATATCAGCTTTATTGATTCAGCTATCGGTTCAAGCATTGAAGTTCCAACGATCGATGGAAAAGCAAAAATAAAAATTGATCCAGGAACTCAGGGAGGTAAAATTCTACGCCTGAAAGGAAAAGGTGTTCCGGAGGTAAATTCATATCACCGTGGAGATCAATTGATCTACATAAATATCTGGACTCCAAAGGCACTTTCAAAGGAGGAACTTGATATTTTACATAGCTTAAAGGATTCTCCGAATTTCAAGCCACAACCTGGTAAAAACGAAAAAAGTTTCTTCGATAAGATGAAGGAATATTTCGAATAAAGGCAAAAAAAAACCATCCCATTCAGGATGGTTTTTTTGTTTTAATATAATTCGTCCATAAATTTCTATTGCTTTTTAGCAATTCATTCAAAAATTTTACATCCATAAGATTGAATCCCTGATTTATACTCCTAAGTTTTAATAAATTTGCATTGCCTTTCATTCGCTCGGCATTAAACTAAAGAAATGGATCTAAATAGAGTTTTAAAACCTAAGGAAATAACAATTGCCTTACTATTTTCGCTCCTCGTTAATTTTAGCTTTGCCCAAAGTAAGGTTGATTCTGTGCAGAAAGTGGGCGAGATAGTGATACGTGCTTATCTATCTGAGCAACCAATTCTTCGGGTTCCTTCATCAGTGAGCCTGATCAGCAATAAGCAATTGAGAGATCAACCTGGCATTTCAATGCTTCCGGCTTTCAACTCTGTCCCGGGTATACGAATGGAAGAAAGATCTCCTGGCAGTTACCGCCTATCTATTCGAGGAAGTTCATTGCGTTCACCTTTCGGAGTTAGAAATGTAAAGGTTTACCTAGATGAGTTCCCTTTGACAGATGCAGGCGGAAATACCTATTTGAACCTTATTGATGTAAACAGCATTCATAATATTGAAGTATTAAAAGGACCTGATGGTAGTTTATTCGGGGCAAACTCTGGTGGTGTTGTATTGTTAAACCCCATTGATAAAAATTCTGAAAGTTCATGGGCATCAGCAGGAATTAGTAGCGGTTCCTATGGTTTATTCCAAGAAAAAGTTGCTATCCAGAAAAAATTTAAAAATCAATACCTGAATATTAATCATTCTTATCAACGGTCGGATGGCTACAGAGAACACAGTGCTATGAGCCGCAACTTTGCACAAGTGATGTATCGGATGAACTATTCAAAAGAGAATCAACTGCGTGTTCTGGCCTTCTACTCAGATCTGGAGTATAAAACCCCAGGAGGATTAACACTGGCTCAATATACCGCTAACCCCAGGGCAGCGAGACCCTCAACAGCATTTGTTGCTGGTCCTGTAGCTCAAAAAGCTAGAATTGAAAACAATACCCTATATGCTGGAATTGTCAATGAAGCTAAGATCATCAATAACCTGAGACATGTTATTGCACTATACGGCTCATCAACAGATTACCTGAATCCGTTCATAACTAATTATGAAATTAGAAAGGAGAATACTGCCGGAATACGTACCTATCTCGAATTATCTGGCAATCAGGATAAATCAATTAATTGGAAATGGAATGCAGGTCTCGAATTACAAACTACTGGAGCTGATATAGCCAATTACAATAATAACAGAGGTGTACAGGGCAGCCTTCAGGCCCAGGATGATATTATTTCAAATCAATTCTTTTATTTCAGTCGCTTTTCAACCAATATCGGTGAAAGACTTAGTGCAGAAGTAGCAGCAAGCTTAAATTATTATAAGTATAAATTCTCTAAAAATATACGTAGTTATGCCACCCGTTTTGAGCGTAAATTCGATCCGGAGCTGATGCCTCGTTTTGCATTGTCTTATAAACTTTCTAACAATCTTGCACTTAGATCTTCAATTAGTAGAGGATATTCTCCTCCAACAATTGCAGAGGTGAGAGCATCTGATAATATAATCAACCCCAATATCGAATCAGAAACAGGCTGGAACTATGAAGCTGGATTGAGATTACGTAATAACACTGACAGGTTGTGGCTAGATGCCTCAATTTTCCAATACAGACTTGAGAATGCCATCGTTCGCAGGGTTAACTCAAATGATACTGAATATTATTTAAATGCTGGTGGCACCCGTCAAACGGGTGTGGAAACACAGGCAAGTTACTGGCTTGTTGAACCCGGTTCAAAAAGATTCCTTAGTGGACTTCAAATACAAAATAGTTATACGTTAAGTAAGTATTTCTTTCAAAATTATGTTAACGGAACTATAAATTATTCAGGAAACCGTCTTACAGGTACACCAAGGTCGGTAGTGATCAGTGGATTAGACTTCAGGTTCAAAAAGAATTTCTACCTATTCGCACAGCATAATTACACTTCAAAAATTGCTTTAAATGATGCAAATAGTGTTTTTTCAAAATCATTTGATCTGGTTCATTGTAAAGCCGGATGGAGAACCAGTAAACCAGGCAAACCTGTACTTGATGTTTTTGCTGGAATAGATAACCTTCTGGATGAAACTTATAGTTTGGGAAATGATCTGAATGCCTTTGGTGGCAGATTTTTCAATGCTGCTGCACCGCGAAATTTCTTTGCTGGAATGAAACTTACTTTATAGACTTATTCATACATCCGATGAGTAATTCATCGGATGTATGATAATCAAAAGTTCAACTCTGCTAATTTTTCAGTAGGGTTCATCATATAAGTTAGCAAGGTTCCATCGCTCAGTAACTCTAGAACCCTGAAACCTTTGTAAGGAGTACCCCAATTGCCTCCTACATGTGAATCAAACAGGAATGGTATATTATCAGCCATCTTCACACCATCCTGATCATGCTCATGACCATGAAAACCTGCCCGGATATTTGGATACTTTTTAATTAATGTGAAAAAATCAGGCGTATCAATTGCATTCTTAGTCCATTTTGCCTGAGGGATATGGAGTATCAGGAACACATTCTTTTTATTTTTATAGTGTTCTAACTTCGACTCTAACCAAACCAGATCAGGAGAAACATAAGTTCCCTGTTCATTGGAGGTATCGGCCAAAATAAATGCGGCATCTTTTGTTTCAAAACTATGATTCAAAGGCATGTTCCAGACCTCATTCCAGAACTCGCTAGTAACCATGTCATGATTACCTCTGGTTACAAAATAAGGTACATCAAGCTGATCTATTTTCTTTTTGACCAATGGCAGAAAAGACTTTTCATTATGTATGATATCACCATTGATAACACAGAAATTCAATTTATTGGTTTTATTAAATAGATTGATCTGGCTAATAACTTTACTAGTCATTTCATCAAAGGCGGTATCAGGCTGACCATAATGAAAATCGGAGGCCAAAACAAACCTGAGTTTTACCTTTGACTTTAAACTGTACACTTCGTCTGCAGAAAGATCTGTTACCTTCCCGCCAAGAAGCAAAGCCGAAGCCAGTGATATCTGCCTGATAAATAATCGTCTGGATTGATCCTTGATATTTTTTTCCATAATTTGAAAATGCCTGAATTAAACTAAATAACAACGTAAAATTGAAAATTTTAAATGTTATTCATGTTTCCTACATATTAAATAATTAATAATCCTATTGATTCCTTATTTCAACTTTGGATCTTTTAACTCGGTGGTATCCCCCTCCAAAAATTGTAATTTATATCCACCTAAATCGATCTTAGCTTTAGGGAATAGCTTTTTAAGCTGATCTACTTCTGAAGGCTGAACTAAGGTTTGGAATAGGAAAATTTGTTTGAGCTCATTTAATCCTTTTAACTGTTCTAAGCCCTTCAAGCTTACTTTAGTTCCAATCAAATTAAGATATTGAAGTTTGCCCAAATTTTTCAATTGGACAATTCCCAGGTCACTTATTGCTGTGCGCTCTAGCGAAAGTCGGGTGAGTGAATATAGATCTGATATACTTCCAAGCATCTTATCATTCAGCTGTGAATCTCCTAATTTAAGCCAGATTAATTGTTTTGCGATTGGATCCAATAGTTGTAAATCTTTTTCAGTCAAAGCTTCTACTGCCACAAAATTTGCTGCTAAATAATTGCTGTTTTGAGCAACCGCCGTTAAAGCAATACCTCTTCCCTGTATTTTTTTGACTGAACCCTGATCTGCAATCTCTACAGATTCTGAAGGTACATCCGAGATCTTAAGTTCTTCCTTTACTTCTTCTGATTGCAATGCTAATAATATAGGTTTGATCTTATCTGTTTGAACGAGTGCATTCACCTTCTTATTGAAATCTGCTCCACTGCTTACCCACCAATGCAGCAGCTCCAGCTCAGATTTTGTTAGTTGCGACTGCTCTATTGGAGGCATATGATCTTCGTTATCTTTTGCCAAAAGGATTCTTTTGATCAGTTCACTATCATCAACTTTACCGCCAACTATAACAAGCCCCCCTTTTCCGCCTTTTAAGATCAGATCAGGCATATCCAATCTCAATTTGCCTTTTTGCTTATCCGGACCGTGGCATTTATAACACTTAGCTGTCAATATTGGCCTGATGACATCATTGTAGGCCAGAGCTTGATTAATATCAGGTATTGGAACTCTTTTTACCTTAATAGCATCCTTATCATTGCTTGAAAACGCTTTGAAAAGGTAATCTGAACCATGGGTGATTGATCCGCCCAAGTGCCCAGTAATAATGATCAGTAATACCATTAAACCGCTGACCCAAATATTATCTTTATTCCTTCTGTTTAGTCCGTAAGCAAAAATTGAAACATTGGCTACGGCAATTCCAAACCATTTATGATTAAATATAAGATCTCCATCATAATCTCCTGAATTTGACAACAGATATCCACTGATGCAGGATACTATTGCACTGATCATTCCCCAGAATAGGGCAATGCTCACTGCAGACGATAAAGATTGATATTTCTCCTTTCGAGATAGTAATTGAAAAAGTGCAGCCAGCAATAGCACACCAATAGGCAAGTGAACCAGAATAGGATGAAACCTACCAATAAATTCAGTAATATTCTCTAAAATAACAGCGCTAATAATCATTCAATTGAAATAAAGGATCAGGAATATCTTTTTCTGAGCACATGCATCATATGCACATTTATTGCCCATTGATCGCCTAAAGGCTGTTTTGTATACGGCAAGGTGGGCATATAATCAGGAGGCCCAAATTCGGTTAGTATGGTTACTACCTCTCCATTCTTTTTCTTTCTTTCTACGATCTTATCCCACCATTCAAAATGCTGCTTGACTACAGGCTCCCATTCTGGCGCACGCGGGTCATTTACCTGCGGACCTTCCGGGTGTCCAATCCTTGCATGAATATGATCTGTTCTGCTCAATGCCAATTCAACTGTTTCTTGTTGATCGGCTAATAAGCTTTCATGAACATTGCACCAATGAGATATATCTAATGTTAAACGCAGTTCAGGGAAGCTCTCAATGAACTTTCTTGTAATATGAGCTGCAAATAGCATTCTACCTCTATGAGTTTCATGACAAATCAAGATTCCTGTTTCTTTTGCAAGTGCTTGAGAATGCTCTATGAACTTTTTATTATCATCAAAACTAAAATGATCTCTTCCCGAATGGTTGTTAATATACAGCGGCCTCTGGATATTTTGTCTGGCTGCCGCATCAATCATTTTCTTGTAAAATTCAAGATGCTCCTGTGGATTTGATTGGGATCCGCCACATAAGAAACCGATTTCAAGATCATATTTTTTCAATGCAGCAAATAGATCATCCTGAGCCTTTTTATTATTTGTTGGCCACCATAACTCTATACCGTCATAACCTTCCTTTTTCACTCTAGCACAAAAATCATCCATAGTTCCTTGGAAACCCCAGCTGGTAGCCAAGATCTTTAATGCATAATTTTTATTGGTTTCAGGAATGGGCAAAGGCTGATTAGCAAATGATTCCATTGATAATAATAATGCAGCAGAACCGGCCGCAGAGGTTTTTATGAATTCTCTTCTATCTTGTTTCATACAATTGTATTGGGCTAAGCTGAATTTTTAAGAAATTATATCTGTTATCACTTTTCCTCCTACATCGGTTAAACGGAATGGACGACCCTGTGATTCATAGGTTAATTTTTCATGATCAAAGCCCAATTGATTCAATATAGTGGCCTGAATATCAAATGCTTCTGTTTTTCCACTCACAATATCATAACCAATCTCATCAGTTTCACCATACGAAGTACCACCTTTAATTCCACCACCTGCCATCCACATATTGAATGCTCCGGCATGATGATCTCTGCCTTTATAAGGCATATCTTTACCTTCGCGATTTTCCTGCATGGGTGTTCTGCCAAATTCAGCACCCCAAACAATCAGCGTTTCATCCAATAATCCTCTTTGTTTCAGATCCAAAATTAATGCCGTTATCGCCTTATCTACGCCACGACATTTATTAACTAAACCAATATCCACTGAGCCACTGGCAGAATTTCCATGAGTATCCCAGCCCCAATCAAAAAGCTGAATATAGCGTACACCCTTTTCAACGAGTTTTCTTGCTAGCAATATGTTGTTTGCAAAACTGGTTTTACCTGGCTCTGTTCCGTACATCTCATGAATATAGGCTGGCTCATCATTGATATTCATTACCTCAGGTACTGATATTTGCATCTTATAGGCCATCTCATATTGCGCAATACGAGAAAGTATTTCAGGATCCTGATATTCCTCGTACTGGTCATGATTTATTTTATTGATGGCATCTATTGAAGCTTTTCGCAAGTCTCTATCCATACCATCAGGATCCTTAATGAATAATACTGGATCGCCCTCTCCCCTACACTGCACACCTTGATACACACTAGGTAAAAATCCACTTCCCCAAACGCTCTTGCCAGCATCCGGATTATTACCTCCAGAAGTTAAAACAACAAAACCCGGTAAATTTTTATTTTCAGATCCCATACCATAGGTAACCCATGACCCAATGCTTGGTCTACCTAATCTAGCTGAACCAGTTTGCATTAATAACTGAGCTGGTGCATGATTAAACTGATCAGTTGTAACTGCATTGAGCATCGCTATATCATCTGCTACTGTAGAAAGATGCGGTAAGTTATCAGATAACCATAAGCCGCTCTGACCATATTGCTTAAATTTTGCTTGTGGCCCAAGCATTTTAGGAACACCGCGAATAAATGCAAATTTTTTGCCTTCCAATAATGATTGCGGGCAATCCTGGCCATCTAACTTGGCAAGTTCAGGCTTATAACTAAATAACTCCAGCTGGGAAGGTGCACCAGCCATGTGTAAATAAATGACAGATTTTGCTTTACCAGGGAACATCGGCGAACGCGGTGCCAATGGGTTAGAAGCATCAAACAAACTGCCAGAAGCATCTGACGATTGGGTTCCGCAACTACCCAACAATGAACCTAATGCCAAGGCACCAAATCCCATGGCGCTTTCCTTTAAGAAATGTCGCCTTGTATGCTGCTGCAGTGCAGAATGTTCTGCCTCCTTTAACAATCGTTGAATACGTATTTCATTCTTCATTATCGAAAATATTTTCGCGTCATCTAAAAAATAGCATTATGTTAATATCTAGATCATTTTCTAATTCTACTTTATTTAGCCTGAAATAAAGAGAACATTTAGATCTAATTTTTATTTAGCCACTCGTCCATGTTCAACATGGCTCCTGCAACTATTACCATTGCTGCTGTTTCGGCATTGCTACCTTTTTCTATTTCTTTCAGCCCAACAATTGCATGCATAGCCTTCTTATCCTTTTTAAATTTATTCAATGCTATAGTATACAAATCAACAAGGGCTTTTTGCCTGATTGGTGAAATAGGTTTATACATCATCATTTCATAACCTTTCTGAATCTGCTTACCCGCTTCTTTACCTCCTATTTTCTGCATCCGGAAAGCCAGGTTTCTGGCAATAACATGAGAAGTAGAATCATTTAATGAGGTTAATGCTTGTAAAGGAGTATTGGTTCTTATTCTGCGTGGGATACAGACTTCTCTGGCACCTCCGTCAAATGTCATCATGGATGGATAAGGTGCTGTTCTTTTTAAATAAGTGTAAAGTGCTCTTCTAAATTGATCTTCATTCTCACTCATTTTCCAAACATCGCCATTGTATGGAGAACGCCAAATTCCTGTCGGCTGAAATGGCATCACACTTTTACCATACATTTTTTTGCTCAACAGGTTACTAACTTCAAGCCCCTGATCTCTCAACTGCTCAGCTGATAATCTTATTCTCGATCCTCTTGCATAAAATTTATTGTTCGGATCTTTTTTAATCAGCTCCTCATTCACTTTAGAATCTTGTCTGTATGTTGCAGATGAAACGATATCTTTTAATAATCGCTTGATACTCCAGTTATATTCATTCATGAATTTCCATGAAAGATGATCGAGCAATTCTTTATGAGTTGGTGAGATTCCCTGTGTTCCAAGGTCTTCTAGTGTTTCAGCTAATCCATATCCAAATAGCTGTTCCCATAAACGGTTCACCATTGTCCGGGCAACTAAAGGATTTTTCTTGTCGGTTAACCATAAAGCCATTCCCAGCCTATTTCTGGGCACATTGGGTGGCAATGGATTCATTATTTCAGGGACATCAGCTTGAACTACCTTGCCTTTAACCATCCAGTTTCCTCTTACAAAAACATGGGTGGTTCTGTATTGTTCTTCACTATTTTCAAACATGATTGGAGTAGCATCTACTTTAGCCTGCATCAAATAATTAAAGTCCTTATAAGCAATGTCATACCCCGGTTTGCCTTTTCCAGGAAAAGTCTGGTCAAATTGAAACCATTCAAACTGAACACCAGTTTCATCAGCTGTTTTTAGGGCTGGGCTATAATATTTAAAATACAGATTATGTTTTCCACTTACTTTAGGAAAGGCAGTATTTACTACCATCCATTCGCCCTTAGTATTAGAAAGAGGAATAGTTTTTACCAATTGTCCATTTAAGCTATCCAGGTAAATAAACCATTTTCCAGCATCAATTTTACTGTTATACCGGAACATGAGTTGGTTTTTATTCTCCAGAACTACATTTTTTAATCGACAGGTTCCTTTATTACGTAAGCCAGCATACCAACTACTGATCAGAGCTCCATTGACAAATTGATCACATTGCAGAGAATTTATTGTTGGCTGCCATGTTTTTAAAAAGACCTGATATTTTTTAGCTGCTGCCTCCGAAACATTACCTCTTAACCATCCGATCAATTGATTGAACTTTATACTATCTGCAGTATTATACTGGCGCAGCACCGGATATTCAGACTGGGTATCTTCATCACGACTATTGTTAAAAAAGGCAAGGAATTTATAATATTCATCGCTTTTAAAAGGATCATACGGGTGACTATGGCATTGAACACAGTTAAAACTCGTTCCCATTACTGCGGTCCAGGTGGTATTTACCCTATCCATTACGGCAGCAGTCCTGAATTCTTCATTGTCTGTGCCTCCTTCATCGTTGGTCATGGTATTACGATGAAAAGCAGTAGCAATATATTTTGCATCATCTGGGTCTGGCATCAGATCACCTGCAAGCTGCTCAATTAAAAAATCATTATACGGCTTATCCGAATTGAATGCGTGGATTAGCCAATCGCGGTATTTCCAAATATTTCGTGCACGATCTGCTTCATAACCCCTGGTATCAGCAAATCGGGCAAGATCTAGCCATAAGCTGGTCCACCTTTCGCCATAGCGTGATGATGCCAGCAAATCATTAACAAGGTTTTCATATGCTCTTTCAGAATTGTCTTTGAGATATTTTGTTGCAATTTGTTCTGAAGCGGGCATACCTATAAGGTCAAGACTAAGTCTACGGAGCAATGTTGCTTTATCAGCTTCATTTGAAGGCTTTAACTTTTCTTCCTCCAATTTTTGATAAACAAACTGGTCTACATCATTTTTAATCCATTGATTAGAATAATCAGGAACATCCTGTTTTTTAACTGGGATATAAGCCCAGTGCTCGCCCCATTTTGCTCCTTCTTTAATCCATTGACGTAAAATAGTTATTTCATCCTTTGAAAGTGCTTCATGCTTATAAGGCATCCTTTCATTTGGATCAGCATGTGTAATTCGTTTGATTAGTTCACTTTCATCTGGATTGCCTGGAAGTATTGCAGGCTTACCTGATTCAGTTTTTCCCAATGCTTCTTCCTGAAACAGTAAGCTGAATCCTGCTTCCTGCTTTACACCACCATGGCATGAAATACACTTTTTATTGATGATCGGTTTTACCTGCGTATTATAATCGACCTCAGGAGCAGGAATTGCTAATTTATAAAACAGCGCTACAATGATTAGTAGCGAAGCTATAATTATGAGTTTTTTTGAATAGAACAGCTTCATAGTACAATAGTTATTTTAAAGATATAAATTCCTGTTTAGAATATGCTTCTACTGAGCTGAAACTCGTAAAAAAATATTTAATTACTACAAAATCGATTCGGAACACATTAGAAACAAAATCAGAATGAAAAAAACCCAAGGAATTCAAGCATATAGTATTCAAAACTCGCACGGTAGTCCGTTCTGATCAACAGCACTAAAAAGACTTATCTTATTAGTTTGTTTGACGTATTTTTAAACAAAAAATTGTAACAAAGCATTAAAACCAATATCTAAAAACTAATCAAAATCAAAAAAAAATGCTGAGTATCCGGAATATAGTTAAGCAATATGCTAACCATCGTGCTTTAGATAATGTTTCTATTGAGGTAGAAAAAGGATCTATTTTCGGGCTCTTAGGTCCGAATGGCGCAGGCAAGACCTCACTTATTCGTATCATCAATCAAATCACTGCACCAGATCATGGTGAAATATTTTTGAATGGGGAGAAACTAAATCCAACACACGTATCTACTATTGGCTATCTTCCTGAAGAGCGTGGATTGTATAAAAAAATGGAAATAGGTGAGCAAATGCTTTATCTGGCACAGCTCAAAGGACTTTCAAAATCGGATGCCACAGCAAAAATTAAATTTTGGTTTGAAAAAATGGAAATTCAGAGCTGGTGGAATAAGAAAGTGGAGGATCTGAGTAAAGGAATGCAACAAAAAGTACAATTCATTGCCACTGTAGTTCATAATCCTGAGCTTATCATTCTAGATGAGCCCTTCTCTGGTTTTGATCCGGTAAATGCTCAGCTTATTACCAATGAAATACTTGAATTGAACAATAAGGGGGCTACCATCATCTTTTCTACGCACAGAATGGAGTCTGTTGAACAGTTATGTGACAGTATTGCATTAATTCATAAATCAAAAAAAATACTGGATGGAAAAGTTAAAGATATCCGGAACTTATACCGGAACAATAGCTACCGCATCGCATTTAAAGGGAGTATCAATACACCTACTAATCAAATGTTCAGCATCAATAATGAAAAGATTGAGGATGGGATAACGCATTTGACTATTCTGATTGATCCAAAATTTTCGGTGAACGATCTGCTTAATTTTTTAATCCCTCAAGTGCAGATCACTGAACTTTCGGAGATCATTCCAAGCATGAACGATATCTTTATTCAGAACGTAAAAAATTAACTCCACATCATGAACAAAACGCTACTAATAATTAAAAGAGAATATTTCAGCAGGGTTAAAAAGAAGTCGTTCCTGATCATGACCTTCCTCGTTCCGATGCTTATCATTGGAATGTATGCCCTGATATTTGCTTTATCAATGAATGGAGGAGATAATATCCCAACCGTAGAGGTTATAGATGAAAGCGGAATATTTGAAAAGGCATTTGATGATAAAAAGGCTGTAAATTTCGAAATTTCTGAACTATCATTAACTGAAGCAAAAAAGAAGGTGATCAATAACGAAGATGCATTCGTGCTTTATATCCCAAAAGATATCAGTATCGGAGGAAGTATTGAGATGTTTGCACAGAAAAAAGCCGGTTTATCTGTTATTAGTACTATAGAAAGGGAGTTAAATGACCAAATGCGTATCAAACTATTGAAAGATGCTGGAATTGACTCAGAAACCCTTGATAAAATTAAGCCTAATTTATCTGTTGTATCTAAAGAACTAACGGTTGAGGGCGAGAAAGATAGTAGTTCAGGGGCTGCTATGGCAGTTGGCTTTGCTGCTGCAATTTTGATTTATATGTCGCTATTTATTTATGGCATACAAGTTATGAGAGGTATTATTGAAGAAAAAACAAGCAGAATTGTTGAGGTAGTAATTTCATCTGTAAAACCATTCCAGCTGATGATGGGTAAGATCATTGGGATTGGCTTAGTTGGATTAACTCAATTTATGTTGTGGATTGTACTTTCTGCTAGCTTAATGACACTTGCCTCAACGATACTATTTAAAGACAAAATTGAACAGGTAAAATCAGAAATGCCTATGAATAAGCAGATGGAGGCCGTTTCAACTAATGGTCCCGGTATGGATATTGTTAAGGCAGTTCAAACTGTTCAATGGACTTATATACTACCAGTTTTCATTATATTTTTCCTTGGCGGGTACATGCTTTATTCTGCTCTTTTTGCAGCAGTTGGGTCGGCGGTTGAAAGTGATACAGAAACACAGCAATTTATGCTGCCCATTACTTTACCCCTACTATTTACCTATATCATGTCATTTAGTTTTATAGTAAACAACCCAGATAGCAGTTTATCATTCTGGCTTAGTATCATTCCTTTTACTTCACCAATTGCCATGATGGTTAGACTTCCATTCGGGGTACCAAATTGGGAACTCGCACTATCCATTTTCCTTTTGATCGGCGGATTTATATTTACTACATGGGTAGCATCGCGTATTTACCGGGTAGGTATTCTGATGTATGGAAAGAAGGTGAGTTTTAAAGAGTTGGGTAAATGGTTTATGTATAAGGAGTAGGATTTTGAAGCTGAAAGGGGAAAGCGGAAAGCTAAAAGCGGAAAGCAAGAAGCAAAATCCACTTAGTACTTATAACTTACAACTTAGAACTTACAACTTATAACTTACAACTTAGAACTTAGAACTTACAACTTACAACCTATAACTTACAACTTACAACTTAGAACTTACAACTTAGAACTTACAACTTACAACTTAGAACTTACAACTTATAACTTATAACTTATAACTTACAACTTACAACTTCCCAATGAATTCCATTGCCATCATTGATCTGGGTACCAATACCTTTCATTTGCTGATTGCTGAAATCAGTGGAAAAAGACCGAAGGTTATTTTTCAGGAAACTATTGCAGTGAAACTTGGCGAAGGAGGTATGAAAGATGGCATAATCAATGCTTCTGCGTTTGATCGTGGAGTTTCTGCAATCAAACAGTTTAAGACTTCTATTGATCATTATGGAGTAGTTCAGATTAAAGCTTTTGCAACATCTGCCTTACGATCTGCTTCGAATAGCAAAAATTTTACCGAAATAATATGGAAAGAAACCGGAATAACTATTGAAATAATTGATGGAAACAGAGAGGCAGAATTGATCTTTTCTGGAGTTGGCGCGGCAATCAACATGAAAGACCAAAGCAGTTTGATCATGGATATTGGCGGTGGAAGTGTTGAATTTATCATTTGCAATCAAGATCAAATATTCTGGAAAAAAAGCTTTGACATAGGTGCGGCTAGGCTTATGGATCAATTCCACAAATCAGATCCAATTTCAGAATCGAATATAAGCGATCTTCATTGCTATCTGAATGCAGTACTTATTGATCTGAAAACCGAATTGGATAGTTACAAACCCAAACAACTGATAGGTTCGGCAGGTGCATTTGAAACATTTGCAAGTATGCTCAACCCAGACTTCAAAAGCGGGTTCAAAAACCCGGAATTCACTATTGATCTAGACCAATTTGAAAAAATATCAAAATTCATCATTGCAAGTAATCATGAAGAACGGGCTGTGACTGCAGGAATTCCAGTGATAAGAGTGGATATGATTGTTGTAGCAACATTATTAACATGTTATGTACTTAACCTACATGAGTTCAAGATTCTAAAACTTTCAACATACTCCCTGAAAGAAGGCGTATTATTTGAAATGATATGATTTATTGAACCCGAGTAAATCAATCAACAAGCTTGCATAATTCTTGATATAAACGCTGAGTTGGTAGTCCCATAATATTACTGTAGGAGCCAATGATTTTATCAACAGCAACAAGTCCAATCCATTCTTGAATGCCATAAGCACCTGCCTTATCCATTGGATGATAATTTGAAATATAATACCGGATCTGCTCAGAATTAATGGGTTTAAAGAATACTTCAGATACTTCGTAAAAACTTTTAATCTGATGATCTTTAAGCAAGCTTACTGCAGTAATAACTTCATGCCTCTTTCCCGACAAATCTGAAAGAATTTCAAAAGCATGATCTTCATTTTCAGGTTTACCCAAAATTTTTCCTTCAATTGAAACAATCGTATCGGCTGTGATAACAATCTCATCATTTATCTCTTCATCAAATGCACTACTTTTTTTTTCTGAAATATGAATAGCTATTTCTGAAGGTGATAAATTGGAAGGATAACTTTCATCAACATCCTTTAGTACAACAGTGAAATCAATTCCCATGAGTTTTAGCAATTCTTGTCTACGTGGCGACTTAGAAGCCAATATAATAGGAGGGAATTTTTTGATCATCGCTTTAAAATTTCAGTAAAAATAAGAAAAGCGGCCAAAAGCCGCTTTTCCATTTATAAAATATAATTTTAATTACTTCTCATTCTACTTCGACGTTCTTCTAAGATTACTTGATAAGCCTTTTTTTGCTCATCATTCAAAATAAGATTAACCATTTTATTGGTTTCTTCCTGAACGGGCATCATCTTTGAACGCATTGCACTAAAATCACCATTAAGAGTTTTTGCAATACTATCAATCTGAATTGCAGACCATAGAAATACTGAAGCCAGTTTTACTTTTTGATCCTGAGCAAGTTTTAATGATTCAAGTTGAGAAAGCTGACGTGTTGCTCTTTCTTCGGGTGTTCCCATTTGCATTCTGCCCTGAGCACTTACAGTAGTTGTGAAAGTAAGAAAGAGTCCGCAAATAATTAATAGTCTTTTCATCTGTTTAGATATTTACAATTCGATAGAAATATAAACAAAAAGATTAATGCTAAAAAAAAATTAAACTAATTTGGATCCATCAGAGGCAGAAGGCTCTACATCGGTCCATAAATTCTGGATTTTCAAAACCTTCTCAACGATATCTCTTACACATCCTTCTCCTCCATTTTTTGCAGAAATATAATGTGAAATTGCTTTTATTTCTTCTGCAGCATCCAAGGGGCAAACTGCAAGACCAGCAAGTTTCATAACCTGCAAATCGGGAATATCGTCACCCATAAATAATACCTGATCAGGAGTGAGGTTATTTTGAATCAAGTAATTAGAATAAACTTCAAGTTTTGAGTCAAGCCCCAAAAAAATATCCTGGATTCCTAGTCCCCTTAAACGATGCTCAACGCCTTTTGAACGAGCACCAGAAAGAACTGCTACCTTAATTCCATTTTTTACTGCTAGCTGCAATGCATAGCCATCCTTAATGTTAAATTGCCTGAGCTGCTCTCCAGATTCAGTCAGTAGCAAAATGCCATTGGTAAGCACTCCATCAACATCTAGAATAATTGCTTTAATATGGTTGAGTTTTTCGAGGAACATGGGATGTGGGGACTGTTATCTGTTGTCTGTTATCTGTTGTCTGTTATCTGTTGTCTGTTGTCTGTTGTCTGTTATCTGTTATCTGTTGTCTGTTATCAGAAATGAGTTGATTACCCGATAGCTATCGGGTTGGTTAGTTATTAGTAGTTAGTTGGTTAGTTACTAGTTATCTGAAAAAATACTGTTGATTTCAAATTAGCACCACACAGTCTTTGTTCTTTGCTCTTGGTTCAGTTATCAGTTATCAGTTGTCTGTTGTCTGTTGTCTGAGGTATAAAGTATGAAAAAAGCAGAAAATTTCAATTAGCACTAAACAGTCTTTGATCTTGGTTCTTGGTTCTTGGTTCCATTGTCTGTTGTATGAGGACTGAGGTATGAGGACCCGATAGCTATCGGGTGAGGATTTCCGACTTCAGACTTCAGACCTCCGATTTCCGACCTCCTATTGATTATCGCGCCATTCGTAAACCCATGCAGATTGAATCTGTTCCAAATGACCTTCGTTACTTTCTTCGCGGGTACCTGCAAAGTTAGGCAAACTTAATATCCACTCCAGAAGATCCGTAAATCGTATTCTATAAATCTGGGATTCACCAAAATCATCTCCGAACTTTTCATATAGTCCCATAGCAATATCTTCGTGATCTTTCCAGTGAATTGGTAATTCAAATTTGTTGTTTGCCATTTGTAAACTATATTAATGTCCTAAAAATTGATGCTGATCGGGAAGTGTTACTTCAATATTACCGTCAATAACTACGCATTGACAACCTAGACGTGAATTTATACGTGGGTTTATTGCCCGGTCAATAAAATCTTCTTCTTTATCTGATATTTCCTGAAGGAAATTCATCCCTGAATTGATGTAAACTTGACAAGTACTGCATCCGCATACTCCTCCACAATTGTGTTGTAATTCTATCCCATTATCAAGACAGACATCTAAAACCGATTCTCCCTCAGCGATGGGTAACTCCAAAGATGACTTTGCAGTTTCCTCAAAATTGATTGTTAACTTAAAAATGTTCATTGTTGCAAAAATAGCATTTTAAATTCAGCCTTAAGATCGCTCTTGTAAATTGACTATGCTTTGACTTAATTTTTTATAGAGCTCTTTCAGCTCCGGTTTTCCAGCCAGCAAATCAAGATGAACTTTGATTGTTGACTGATCGCCACGTATTGCAGGGCCAGTTTGCATTGTGATTGGATCGTTTAACTGAACTTTATTGGCAGTTTCATTGATCAAGGGCAGCAAAAGATCAAAATCAAGATTTTGGCCTTTAAGTAATTCCTGAGATAATGAAAAAAGATGATTAGTAAAATTACATGCAAATACTGCAGCAACATGCAGGACTTTCCTCTGTTCAGACTTTAATTCAAATACTTTTTCAGATAATCTATCTGCAATAGCATGAATAATTGATGCTACCTCAGGAGTATTTCCTTCAATGGCAATTGGAATTTGCCTAAAATCAATTGATTTATCCTTTGAAAAGGTCTGCAAAGGATAAAAAACACCAATTTTAGAGGAGGAACCCTCCAAAGCATCTATGCCAGTAGTTCCGGAAGTATGAACGATCAGCTTGTCGCCAACCTTTAATTCATGAGCCAGTTGCTTTATGGCTTCATCTTTAACGGCAATTATATAGAGATCAGCATTAGTATCCAGATCAAACAGATCAGAAATAGGCTCTGAGGCCAAGGTATCTGCCAATTCACGAGCATGATCAATATTTCGGCTCCAGACCTGAACAATATTCTGACCTGCCATTTTAAATGCCCGACCCAATTGAGTAGCAACATTGCCACTACCAAGTAATACTATATTCATCAGGCTTGCGTAATTTCCTTATTTCTTCTGAAAATGGATAATAAAAATCCGATAACCATAATAATCGTACCGCCCCAGAATAAATTAATGTAAGGGAACTCAATTGCTTTTAACACCACCCATGTTTTTTCAGGCTTAGGCTTTTGGTAAACCATTAGCTCTAACTTATTCCGATCAGGAAAGACATTAGTAAAACGAAATTTCAAGCCTTTTTCATCAACTTTTTTACCAAAATCAAATTTTGAACCTTCTTTAAGTAGATAAATCGGTTCAGATGGATATACTTTACCATCAGAATTCACTTCTAACTGCAAGCCAATAGCAATATCCCTTTCCCCTACAGGGATATTTTGAATCTTGGCATCGCGGTTAATCCCTTTAACAAGAATATAACCCTCTTTAAATCGAACAGTATCGCCAACATTGATCTCATAAGTTAGTGGCTTTTCATAACTTTCATCATCAGAATGACCATCATGTTCTTCATGATCTTCTTCCTTTAATGGCACACTACTCACATGCGTATAAATATCATGGAACAAATAGTGCTTTGTATCTGGAGATGCGATGATCTGCCTCATCTTAGCATTTTGCTGAGCGTTTGGATATAAAGTAAAGTTCTCTTTTATTTTTCCGGTTTCTTCGTTAATAACCTTGTAATTAATTCTGTAATATGTATTTACTCCTTGAACAGAATCGCCAAGATAGGTAACTGTGTACCTGTCCATTTTAACCGGCTCATCCTTGTAAAGAATTATATTTTCACGAGGATTATTACTCTTTGCAAATTCATCACCAAAGCCAATACCTGTATTATTAATTGAAACTATTTTATTAGTTGCAGCTGCAACCAATGCACCAACCAATAACATTGCAAATCCAATATGAGCTACAGCAGATCCTGCCAATCGCCATTTCCCTTTAAATGCATCTCCAAGTATTCTGGCATTTGCAATAATTGAGAAAACAGAAGCATAGGTTA
Organism: Sphingobacteriaceae bacterium; assembly: GCA_947479815.1. Classification (GTDB taxonomy): domain Bacteria; phylum Bacteroidota; class Bacteroidia; order Sphingobacteriales; family Sphingobacteriaceae; genus Daejeonella. The sequence continues at coordinate 4,090 of CANKAT010000042.1, read as the reverse complement.
GAATAATATACATCACATTGGTATAGATATTCATGATGTAAACCGCTCCAGCAGTAATAAATAATGAGAATAGTAGAGATAGAGAAATGCTTACAAAAAATTTCTTAGGTTCTGTTTTCTTATATTTTAGGAATTGTGAGAATGCTGAAATAAATGCAATAACTACCGCAAATGGAACCTGCCATTTATTGTAATGAGCAATTACATTCGCAGGAGGAGCTATCTCAGTTCCAAAAATGGCATTAAATACCGGAACTGAAGTGGTTGCCAAAATCTGAAGACAGGCAATTGAAATAACTAAAGCACCAATAAAAAGCCAGAACTCTCTAGAGTATGTTTCCTCATCCTTTTTAGTAATCGGCAGTTCTTTCCAACGAATAACCAGGAAAATTACAGACAGGAACAAAAAGGTCAATACATATAAAACGAGATGCCAGAACATTCCAAGATCGGTGAACGCATGCACGGATGTTTCGCCAAGAATACCACTTCTGGTTAGGAAAGATGCATAGAGTACCAGAACAAAGCTAATAAGAACCAAGAACGTAGCAGTAAAATAGGAATGTCCTGAATTTTTATAGGCTATCAGAACGTGTACGGCAGCAATTAAAGTCATCCAAGGAATAATTGAAGCATTTTCAACTGGATCCCAAGCCCAAAAACCCCCAAAATTCAAGGCCTCGTAAGCCCAGAATGAACCCATTATAATACCCGTTCCCAAGATCATAACTGCAAATAATGTCCATGGCAATGCGGGTTTAACCCAATCAGTATATCTTTTTTCCCATAGTCCGGCAATAGCGTAGGAAAATGGAACGATCATGGATGCAAATCCTAAAAATAATGTTGGCGGATGTATCACCATCCAGTAATTTTGAAGTAATGGATTCAATCCATTACCATCTGTAACCAGGCTTAAATAATCGCCTCGCTGAAAGATTGGTCCGGGAACCGCATCTCTAAGTAATATGAAAGGAGAACTTCCTATCCTGAATCCAAAAACCTCAACTCCAACAAGCATAGAAGCTATAAAGGCCTGTGAAAGCATGATAGTGGACATTACTGAATTTTCCCAGCTTTTACCTTTCCTAAGAATTACAAAACCTAAAACAGCCTGCCAAAACATCCATAACCAAAAACTACCCTCTTGGCCTTCCCAAAAAGAGGAAATAATATAATAAACTGGGAGTATTTTAGATGAATGAGCCCAGGCATAGTGGTACTCAAATAAATGATTATAAATAATAAAATATAAAGAAGAGCCAATACCAAGAACTGCAGCAATGTTGATCAGAAAAGCAATTCTTGCAATTCGTTTCCATCCATCAGAACCTGCTCTGACAAGAGCATCTTTTGAAAGATTAGTGGTAGTTGCGAAATAATAAGAGATGCTTGCAAGCAGCGCTGTACAAAAAGATAAAATGATGAAGAATTGACCTATCTTCCCTGGAAGAAGGTTTTCTCCAATGTATTGTATTTCCATTTAAACGTTAAATTTTTGCTGTTGAAGCAGATACTTCAGTAACTTCTACCTCGTCTTTGGTATATTTAGAAGGGCACTTCATTAAAATTTTCGAGGCATGAAATTCATTCCCAACCATTTTTCCAGTTAATACTATTTGCTCTGACCGCTCAAAATCCTGCGGTTTGGAACCATTGAATACTACTTTACTTTCCAGACCCTGATTATCTCTCATATAAAAAGCAAAGTAATTGGCATCTTGTTGAGGATTATAAAAAAGTTCTTTATCCTTATTTAGCTGACCCACAACATGCAGTTCAGATTCAGATTTTTTAGCATCTGTAAATGAGCCATAAGTGCTTGAATCTGCATAAGTACTGATTATAATACCGATCGCTAATGCGATTATAATAATTCCGGCTATTGAACTTTTTTTCATGGATTTGCTTTAAATAATAAAATTAAATGCAAGTACAAAAGTACGAAATAGTAAACTCATGGAGTAAAGATAACAAGATTGTTTCTATATTAGAACCATTCTAAATAAATTGGAGCGAACTAGTAAAAATCCGCTCCAAAATAGTAAAAAAGGCTGATTAATTAAGGCCAGATACCCATGTTCATATACGATACCGCCACCTTATCGATAGAACTAACAAAAGCTGCAGTTCTAAGTCCATCAATTTTAGAGTTGCTGAGCTGAACCTCTCTAATTTCATGATAAGATCTAATCATAGTATCTTCCAATCCTGAATTAACTAATTCAAGCTCTGAAGCCCCTTTGATGATCATACTTCTTTGGGTTGCATCAAGAGAAACACCGGTAGTTTTTTCAACCATATTCACCAAATTGAGATTTGCATTTTCTTCGTAACGCTTATCCATTCTTCCAAAAGCAACATGTGATAGATTTTTAAGCCACTCAAAATAAGACACTGTGACTCCACCTGCATTGCAATACATATCAGGGATAATGATACATCCCTTTTTGATCAATATTTCAGCTGCATCAGGAGTTGTTGGCCCGTTTGCTGCTTCTGCAATTATCTTAGCCTTGATGTGTGCAACATTTGCAATAGTAATCTGATTTTCAAGAGCCGCAGGAACAAGAATATCACAATCTTGCTCTAATCCTTTGGCAGAATTTTTAAACTCTTTTTGAGATCCAGTAAATTCAAGAATTGATCCTGTTAATTTACGATGGGCAAATACTTCATCCAGATTTAAACCTGATGCATTATATATCGCGCCTTCAAACTCACAGATACCCACAACAGTAGCACCAAACTCAAGAAGATATTTGATGGTATGATATCCTACATTGCCTAGGCCTTGTACAATCACACGCTTTCCTGACATACCAGCAGAAAGTCCTAATTTCTTCATGTCTTCGGCAACGTCTACACATTCACGAATGGCAATAGCTACACCTCGGCCAGTTGCTTCTTTTCTTCCTGCAATGCCATGCAAAGCAATAGGTTTTCCAGTAACGCATCCGAGCGCATCTAGCTGTCCGGGATTCATGGTTTGATAGGTATCAGCTATCCAACTCATTTCACGCTCACCTGTGCCATAATCTGGAGCAGGAACATCAATTCCTGGGCCAATGAAATTCTTTTTAATCAATTCAACAGTATACCTGCGGGTGATCGTTTCAAGTTCGGCCAAAGAGTATTCCTTTGGATTGATCTTTATTCCGCCCTTAGCCCCACCGAATGGAACATTTACAATCGCACATTTATAGGTCATGAGTGCAGCAAGTGCCATTACCTCATCTTCATTCACCATTTCGCTGTATCGAATACCCCCTTTTGTAGGCGATTTATGATGCGAATGCTCCACTCTCCAGGCATCTATTACTTCGAAACCATTACCCCTACGAATTGGGAAACGAAAACGATAAACACTATTACATGATCTGATCTGGTCAAGCAATCCTTCAGGATGGGAAGTAAATTGTGCTGCATGATCAAAAAACTGGCATACGTCACCAAAAAACGAAGTTTCTGAGTGCGCTGCGTCTATAGACTTAGCCATAAAATAAATTTATTAATTTGAATAATTGGTTTTGTACTGCAAAGTTGATAGAAAAAAACTGATACTAGAAATCAAAATTACTTAGTGTATCAAGTACAATTTAAATAGGCACAGGAAAAAGTACAATAAAAGAATTTAAAGCTTGATTTCAGGTTATTTTTGCTTCTCGATTTTTTTTAATCGATTATCTATTGAGAACAGATAAATTGCTAATCCGATAAATATTACAGCTATAACCATCACAACAACATAGATCTTACCCGACGCTCTTAGTTCGCTGGCCATATCAACTCCATTGGAGTTCTGAGCTAAAGTGATCAAACAAAAGGATAACATTAAACAGATTGTTAGGATAAAACTTTTCATGATGCTCGAATTTATATTTTAATGGATTGGTTATCAAAACTATTTCTAATCTCTTTTTGATTAGTAATTATTTTCATGCTGTTTATTCTCAATTTTCCGAATACGGTACCTGATATTAGTGATCCAGGTACTCATCAATATCCAGCCCAGAACTGCAGGGTAAAATACCGGACGTAATTCAGGAGCCATATCTTTGGTATTAAAGCCTGGATTTCCTCCGTTTCC
>CANKAT010000041.1 GCA_947479815.1 Sphingobacteriaceae bacterium | reverse complement strand
GTTTCAGCAACTGCTACTGAATAGATAACTAAACCGAAACCAATTTTGTTAATTGCATCGGCTATGTTGTAAAACAAATCAATTGAACTAACTTCAAACATACCTGATAAAAGGTTTCCAGGTAATACCATGTATCCAATTGGATAGATAGACCAACCTAAAGTAATGAAGATTTTCAACAAGAACATAGCATTTGCTAAAGCAGCGCTGTTTGATTCTTTTGTTAATTTGGCAACATCACCAGCAAATACTTCGTAAACGATGTACAGATAACCTAGAGTAGATAGAACTCCCCACATGATATTGTTGTCAATACCAGAAGTTTCACCAATGAAACCAAAGATTAACATAGCTAATGAACCAATAATCAACTTAAATAAAGTTGAACCTTTAGCACCAAAAGGCTTTGTTAAAAGATAAAATTCAACACACATCAATGGAACAGTTAATGTCCAATCTACATAGCGAAATGCCGTTGGACTTTGTCCTGTTGCAAGATAAAAATCTCTCATGTAGTAATAGTGTACTGCCGCAATTCCAGTAATTAATCCTGAAACTAATAATGAAAGTTTCCATTTTGGATCTACTGAGCTTCTTTCAAAGAAGAAGAACACTGCAGATGCCAACATAGCCATACAACCAAGAAAGAAGGTTATTGCTATTGGATCACCGTTTGTAATACGCGACAAAGCTGTAGCATCAGCAGTCATCGCACTAAGAAATAATGTTGACATGTTAAATGTTTATGGTTTATCCTACTCTTAAGGCTTTTCAGATCCGCCCAGTTTTTTTTGAGTGCTGCTGATAGCACTTATTAGTTAATTAAATGTAATTATTAATAAATTACTCTGAGAAAAAAAAAACAACAATTCTATACTTTTATGATATTAATATGACAATTATGCACTAATTAGGATCCAATCAAACTACACCAAACCTAGGACAAATATGCCCTCTAGATATTAAAAATAGCCTCAAGGTTGGCAAAAAGCAAATATAATATCTTGATAAATGCATTATTATATGCCATTAGAATAGCCAAAATCGGATTTTCAACCTATATTTTCTTATTTTAAACATAAATCTAAAAAGATTGATTCATATTTCCATTTTTTCATTAAATAATCGACCTTAAAGTAAATATATACTGAAAAAAATCTTGAATGGTCATTTACAAACTTGAAAAAGTCGTTAAAAATGCTCATAATTGTATCCAAAGAACCAATCTTTTAAAATTCTGCAATCAAGGGGGATTAGCTCATTTGGCTAGAGCGCTTCGCTGGCAGTGAAGAGGTGATCGGTTCGAATCCGATATTCTCCACAATGCCTAAAATGGTCTTAAACAACGTTTAATCGACCATTTTAGGCATTAAAATTAGTAATTTTAAGGTATTTTAGCACTGTTTTTTTTACATTATGTAAGCATGGATATATTGATTTACTAACCTGGCACCGCTTACATTAGAAGTGTCCTCTGTCATTTTATTATAAGACTCCAAAAAAATCACGAAATCCTTTTTAACTAGAACTAGCTCATCAAAAAGATAAGACTTAGATATATCACATTAACGACCACAAAATCAAAGTATTTAACCTTATTAAAAAAAAATTCGATTTACTTGAAGGGACATACAAATCTCGGCTACCTGTTGTATCTTTAGGGATGCGCGCTGCCCAACCTTCTGCTGTGATTTCTAATCCCTGGGTGCTGCTGCTACTTTTTTGTGGCTTGGTGGGGCCTTTTGCCCTAGATTTTCACCTGCATTATCCTGATGAAATTTACTACCGGGATGCTGCGGTCAAGATGCTGCAGAACGGTGATTACTTGACCACCTATTTGGGCTCTGGGGAGCTTCGCTTCAAGAAACCCATCCTTACCTATTGGGCAGTACTCGCAGGATTCAAACTCTTCGGAGTGCATGCCTTCGGTTCACGCTTCTTTTTTTTGCTGGCAGGGGCCGCTACAGTTGGGCTAACCTACCTACTTGGAAAAACGGTATTTGGTGATCGGAAAATTGCAGGAACCGCAGCATTGATATCTGCCTCCAATCCCATTTTAATTTTTGCTTCTACGCGCTCCATTCCAGATGTGCTTTTGGTGTTGACGCTGACGGGTAGTGCGGTAGGCTTTGCTGGGCTTCTTCGAGATGGAGAGCAAGCAAAGAAAAAGTTCCTGTGGCTTCTGTACCTCGGACTAGCCCTGGCCTTTGAAGTGAAGGGGCTTCCGGCCCTGGCTCTGGGCGGCTTAGGCATATTGTATTTACGATTCAATCCCTGGCAGCGAGTCTCTTCGAAAAAACTGCTATACCTCCCCGCTCTGCTCGTGGCACTAATAATTTCCTTATTCTGGTTTGTTGCCATGTGGCAGCTGTATGGTCCTGCATTTTTGGATAGTTTTTTGGAAGATCAAGTGGGTATGCGTGTGACCTCCCGCGTGTTGTTGTTGCTTCAAAATGGAACGGTAGCAGCTTTGCTATTGGTAGGCATGTTTCTCCCTTGGGTAGCATTGACAATTTCGAATGCAAAGGACACTTTGCTAACTGCCTGGGAAGAAAATCCTCGATTTTTTGCATTTGTGCTTCTCTGGGCACTGGCGATTCTAGGGATGGGTGCGCTTACCAGCAAATTTTATGAGCGATACCTGCTGCCCGTAGTCCCCGTGTTAGCCCTTTGGCTTGCGTGGATATTGGTTCGTGGAGGTGGCTTGGAACGTGCTAAAGGACTAAAGGTGGCCGCTGTGCTGCTCCTTTCTTTGGTGGCTCTCTTGGTTGGAGTGAACTCCTGGGTCTTAGTAACTAGGTTAAGTGGAGGGGTGTCGTTTGTTTACATTGGATTGGGGCTTCTATTTTTAGGATATTGCGTAAGGGAGTTCCTTCGATCTTCTGTCCTGCCTCCAAAGGTTCTTACGCTTTCCATCTTGTTTATATTCTTTCAGTTGACAGGCATTACTCGGTTGATTTCCTTGCCTCACCAAGGGAGCCAAGCGGCAGAGGTCGTAGAGAAGATTGGAGTAGATAGACCGATTGGCTTTGCAGGCAACTTTCATGAGGGGTCAAAGATTCGGATGAGTTTAGGGGCCACCTATGATTTGGTTAACTTATCAAGGAAAGGATGGAAGGAGGAAGCCAAAAACTATACCTACTTAATACTAGAGGATCGCTTACTTTCCGACTGGGATACTGTGGGCTACACCGTTACGGAGGTGAGCAAACACTTAGATGGCAAATCACTTCCTGACTTACTTTGGACACGCACCATAGCGGATCGTGAGCGACTCTGGGAAAAGCAGGGGAGAAGGTATTATTTGCTTCAAAAAAAATAAACTCGAAAGAAAGCCCTTCGGGTTTGGGTGTTGATTAGCCATTTTTCTCCTTGTGCTTTTCCAGTTGCCGACTTAACCTTAATACTGCCTGGTCTGCATCTGCCTCAAAGGAATTGTCTTGGTTTTGGCAAAAACTGCTTTACTGGAACGTTTAATTTGGTTTCAACCAGTTTATTTTGGTTTTTCTCATTTTTATCTAATCTCAAAAATTAAATCAGCTTGCAATTTCAATATCCTAAATCAATGAGTGTCATTTTATTGCAAAAAAAATGAAAACGTCCTATTAGCTCCTAAAAACTTTCTGGGCTTATTATTACACCACAATTCTAATCAACCTGAATTATCAAATGAATAATTCATTATCAAGTTCATTACAATTCTAAGAACCGAGCTATTTCTTGTTAATTTTTTTTCTAAATTTAGAATGCAAGAAATATTTGAACTTATTCAAAAGCCTACATTAGAATTTAAACAAAATTAACTATGCACAATACCAGAAGAAAATTCATCCAGAACACCATGCTCCTTGGAGCAGGGATTAGCTTACCGCACCTGCTAAGTGCTTCAGATTTTGGCACATTTACCCGAACAATAAAAGCATCAGATCAAATTAATTTTGGTCTGATTGGCTGCAAAGGGATGGGCTGGTCAAATATGAATGCACATCTGAAACTTCCTCAGGTAAATTGTGTGGCGCTGGCAGATGTTGATCAAAGTGTACTTGATCAGCGTACAGAAGATGTATTTAAACTTCGCGGCAAACGACCAAAGCAATACAAAGATTATCGAAAACTGCTAGAAGACCCTACTATTGACGTAGTCATTATCGGCACTCCTGATCATTGGCATTGCCTGAATATGGTAGATGCTGTTTCAGCAGGCAAGCACGTTTATGTAGAAAAACCAATTGCCAATACCATAGAAGAATGTCAAATCATGGTCAAGGCACAGCAAAAATATGGGAAAATAGTACAAGTTGGTCAATGGCAACGTTCCGGATCGCAATATGCCGAAGCAATTGATTATGTGAAATCAGGTAAATTAGGACAGATTCGCCTGGTTAAGTGCTGGGCCTACCAAGGGTGGATGAAGCCGGTACCTACGGTTGCAAATAGTACAGCACCTGCTGGTGTAGATTATACAATGTGGTTAGGCCCCGCGCCAAAACGCGATTTTAACCAAAACCGTTTCCACTTTAATTTTCGCTGGTTCTGGGATTATGCAGGTGGCTTAATGACCGACTGGGGTGTTCATGAAATTGATATTGCTTTGTATGCGATGGGCGTAAAAGCTCCAAAATCAGTAATGGCTTCAGGTGGTAAGTTTGCTTATCCTGATGATGCTTCAGAAACTCCAGACACCTTACAAACGGTTTATGAATACGATGGATTTAACATGCTTTGGGAACATGCAACAGGTATTGATGGCGGCAATTATGGATCTACTGAAGGCATTGCATTTATCGGAAACAATGCTACACTGGTTGTGAACCGCGGGGGCTGGAAAGTAATCCCGGAAACTGAAAACAAGGATGGTCAGCGCATCAATAAAATAGCAGAAGTTCCTCACACTAAGCCAATTAAAAATGCCCATGAAGCCCATGCTGTCAATTTCATAGATGCAATTACCAACAATGATATTTCGCGATTAAATTGCGGAATACAAACCGGTAGTATTGCAGCCATTAATGCCCAAATGGGAAATATAGCCTATAAAACAGGCAAAAAGGTGTACTGGGATGCCGCAAAAAATCAGTTTACAGATTCTGAAGCCAATCAATTGATGAAAGCTCGGTATAATAATGGATGGCAGGTTCCAAAAGTTTAATTTGAAAGGAAAAGGGACCCGATAGCCATCGGGCGGGGATGGAGGAAAATTGCCTATCTTCATTTCTCAAGAATATCATGGCTTTTTTAAATTAATTATTAAAGAACAATCAATATTCAGATGAAAAGACACATTCTCTTAATGCTCCTTGTAACCTTATTATATGCTTGTAATCAGGGGAAAAATAAAACGCCGAGCAACACAAAAGACACAGTTGCCTCAGCCCAAAAAGCATCAGACACACTGAACATTGATATCGTTCAGACATCACCAAATCAGGCCAGGGTACTCATGGAGAATGAACACGTAAGAATTGTAGAATATTTTATAAAGCCTGGAGAAAAGGATACCTGGCATACTCATCCTCCAAGATCCTCTTATGTGGTTTCAGGTGGCCAGGTCAAAGTATTTACTGAAAGTGCAGAGCCAAAAATTTCGGAGGTTAAAGCGGGTACTTCATCCTGGGCGGGGCAGGGTGCCAAACATTATGTAGAAAACATTGGCAATACGGATATCAAGATAATATTAACTGAGATCAAGTCATTGCAAATAGGATTATAGGAGTTAGGATTAAAGTATGGTAGGATTAAACCGTTTTATGTTAAAATCGATCTAAGTACTTATTTGGCAATCGTTCACTTAATTATAATTTAATTGAGCAATTTTAATCCTATCATCCTAGCTCAAACAATAATTCTTGTAATAATATTATTGAATTTCATTATTACAATCAACCTTATCTATATTTGTTAAAAACCAATAAATAAACATGAAAAAAGCAATCGTATTATTAATGATTACAGGTCTTTTCAGTGCATTCACCGCGTGTGCACAAAGGCCTAGCCCTCCGGCTAAAGTTTCTGAAACCACCTCTGCAGGTGTTAAGATTACAGTTGACTACAGCCAGCCGGCAGTAAAAGGAAGAACTATCGGTAAAGATATTGCTCCTTTTGGTCAAGTATGGCGTACAGGTGCTAATGAAGCTACCTGGATGGAAGTTAGTAAAGATGTAAAAGTTGAAGGCAAAGCCTTGAAAGCTGGCAGATATGGACTATGGACTATTCCTGGTGAAAAAGAATGGACCATCATCTTTAACAGCAAATCTGACATCAGCGGTACCGCATACAACCAAGCTGATGATGTAATGCGTGTCGTAGTTAAACCTGGTAAATCAGCAAGTTTTTCTGAGCGCATGACTTTCAAGATCGCAAAAACAGGTGTTGTTTCTCTGATATGGGGCGACCACCAGGTTAATTTCAACGTAAAATAATTTCAAAGAGTCCCTTTTTCAGAACTTGATAACATTCATATTCTGGAAGAGGGAATTCTTTTATCTAACCAGGGTAACATATCCAGATCTAGGATATGGCTATTAGTCAGGTATTCAGATAATTAAACATGAGCTTTGCTGCCTTGTCGGATGCACCCGGCTCACCCATAATAATGGCTAGCTCATCGTAATTAATAAGCATTTTTGTACGATAGTTTGAGTCGTTAAGAATTAGGTCCAGTTCATCTCCAATGATGATGCTGGTACATTGTTCCTGAATCAGTTCCTTTACAATTATCTGATCCATGACCAGATTTACCAGGGATATATACTTAATTTTAACAAGCATACGGGCAATCGCAATCGATAAAGGATTCCCTTTGTAAACAACCACCTGCGGTATTTTAAGTAAAGCAGTTTCAAGTGTTGCCGTACCGGAGGTAACAATGGCTGCCTTTGAATTCAGTAGCAGATTATAGGTCGCATTGAAGATTACAGCAATTTTTCTGCCTTCCAGATAAGTTGAATAATCTTCCTCACTAAAAGAAGGGGCACCGGCAATTATAAACTGAAATTCAGGAAAACGATCTGCTGTTCTGACCATTTCAGGCAGAACCCTTTCTAATTCCTGCTTTCTGCTTCCGGGTAGTAGCGCAATTATTGGCCTTACATCCAGATTATGTTTAATCTTAAACAAATCATCCTGAGGATTAGAAGCTATGGCATCCAATATCGGATTACCAACATAATCGACATCCATCCCCCATTTTTTATAGAAATCAACCTCAAAGGGCAGAATGCAGAACATGCGGTCCACAAATTTTCTGATCTTCAGGACTCGCTTCTGATTCCATGCCCAAACTTTAGGAGAGATATAATAAAAGACCTTAAAAGCTTTAAGCTTTGCAAAATTTGCGATCTTCATATTGAATCCGGGGAAGTCAATCAGAATAATAACATCTGGCTGAAAGCTGAGAATATCCTGCTTTGCAGTTTTAATATTCTTGAAGATTGAATTCAAATTAGCAATAACCTCAACAAAGCCCATAAAAGCCATTTCAGAATAATGCATTGCCAATCCGGGAGAAACAGCCATCATCAAATCACCGCCAAAGTATCTGAATTCAGCTTCAGGATCTTTGATTTTGAGCGCTTTCATGAGGTTAGATCCATGTAGATCACCTGAGGCTTCACCGGCAATTATGTAATATTTCATGGATTTATCTTATCTCAATAAAAAAACAGAATAGCGTTTTGATAATTATCACCAATTATTCGTTCTTATGACATACGTTTAAAAATGTTTCTATTCTCTACTCTCATATCTTATATCTCACATCTCAAAATTCCAGGTATTTAAAAGAGGAATAGCGTGGTGGGCGGTCATATCAAACTGGACCGGCACTACAGACACAAAACCATTTTCCAATGCCCATACATCGGTATCTTCACCATGATCGTTATTCTGAAAAACACCTGTCAGCCAATAATATTTTCTTCTGTTAGGATCGGTTCGTTCGTCAAACTCTTCTGCCCATTTGGCATTTGCCTGTCTGCAAATCTTGATACCCTTAATTGCTTCTCCTCTTGGGAAATTCACATTCAACAAAGTTCCTAAGGGCAGGCCGTGGTTTAATACCTGTTTGGTTATAGATTCAATATATTTTGTACAATTGCTGAAATCAGCTTCATACGAAAAGTCATCAAAAGAAAAACCGATAGAAGGAATACTTTCTATGGCTCCTTCAACTGCTGCCGACATGGTTCCGGAGTAAAGCACATTGATTGAATTGTTAAGTCCGTGGTTGATACCCGATACACAAAGATCAGGCTTCTTACCTTTAAAAACTTTGTTTACGGCTAGCTTAACACAATCGGCAGGTGTTCCGGAACATTTGTACATTTCAACCCCCTTATACAGATCTACTTTATCCAAACGCAATGGTTTACCAATGGTAATGGCATGACCCATACCCGATTGCGGGCCATCAGGTGCCACAACAACCACATGGCCAATGGTTTGCATCACTTCAATCAGGACCTTGATTCCGGGTGCTGTAATTCCGTCGTCGTTAACGACCAGTATGGTTGGTTTAGCTGTTTTCATTATGACGAAAATACGAAATTTTCCGGTGGTTCTCCTGTGGTTGGCGTTCTTCTCCAAGCACCCCCATTTTACTGTGGTAGCTGTAAAATTCAACCACTGAAGAATCGCTATGGCGGATTCTGAAGACTCCGCTACATTTGCAAATCAGTCGCTGCGCAAAGACGCGATTGTAGAATATAAAACAAATGTCCATGAATAATCTGTAAACTTTGCGCCTTTGCGTCTTGGCGAGCCACCCTCTCGGTAGGTTTTCTTTTGGTCGGTATTTTTAGCAAGGTACTGTCCTGCGGTGGGATGAAAGAACGGCGGGCCAGGTGTTTTGCCCTGTGTCCGTAAGACTCCTTTGGAGCGGTGGAAGCAAAGCCTGCCCCGACCTTTAAGAGGGGTCATTTCTTGAAGTTACTCAGTATTTTTTATTGTTTTTTACAGGTCTTCGTGGTCTCAGCGCAAGGGCGCTTCGGCATTTGTGCCTTTTGTTTCAAGACAAAAGACACAAATACTCTTTGCCAAAGGCAAAAAACAAATTTTTATCAAATAACTAATTTACCCAATACTTGGTGGTACCCACCAAGCACCTATAATTTCACTCCGCTCATAGCCGCGGGGGCCTAGTCCTTTTTCTGTAGCAAAAAAGTACCAAAAATGCCACCGCTGCGCCTGCTGCTATGAAAGGTTCTGCGAGGGCTGGGTCAGTAATTGCCGCACCAGTCAATGCGGAAGAGAGGTTATTAAAGGTCTGTGCGAGCGTGGCGGAGAAAAATAATTGTGTTTCACCTTCATAACAATATTAAGCGAGTTAAGCGAGATTCTTTCTTAACCTAAGCCTAGAGCTTAGTTTGTGCCTTACTCAGAAAGTTTCCTCACCTGCTAAAGGGCAGGTTTCGGAATGACATTAGTTCTAAATTGATTTATTTTTTTAGGCACATTAGCTTGTGCTAATGGAGAACACCAAGCAAAATGGCGGATGAAAAAAAGCCCCGCTGATATAATCAGCTGGGCTTTCCATGGTATTCAATAAGCTTTTAAGCCAATCGATCACACCTTCGCGTGATTTACCTGTTGTCTTTTATCTGTTGTCTTTGCAGCTGAAAAGATTTTAAAAATTACAGTTCGGCGGCACCCTGTTTGATCTCTTCTACAACATTAGGATCAAGCAAGGTAGAGGTATCTCCAAGATTGGCGAAATCACCTTCAGCGATCTTTCTTAAGATTCTTCTCATGATCTTTCCTGATCGGGTTTTCGGTAATCCAGAAACGAACTGAATCTTATCCGGCTTAGCTATTGCACCAATAATTCGGGCAACGGTTTGAAGTATATCTCTTCTTGTAAGATCATGATCGTGAGTTGAAGTTCCAAGGATCACATAGGCGTATATTCCTTGTCCTTTAATATCATGAGGATACCCAACAACTGCACTTTCAACCACATCAGCGTGCATATTAATGGCATTTTCAACCTCTGCAGTTCCTATTCGGTGCCCAGAAACATTGATCACATCATCTACTCTGCCGGTAATTCTGTAATAGCCATCCTCATCTCTCAAACAACCATCGCCAGTGAAATACATATTTTTATAGGTAGAGAAATAAGTCAAACGGCAACGCTCATGATCTCCATAAGTGGTACGGATAATACCCGGCCATGGAAACTTAATACATAAATTACCGCTTACTCCATTTCCCACAAGTTCTACCCCTGCTTCATCTACCAGGCAAGGCTGAACTCCAGGTAATGGAAGCGTTGCATAACCGGGTTTAGTAGGAGTGATTCCGGCTATTGCTGAAATCAAAATACCACTATTCTCTGTCTGCCACCAGGTATCCACGATTGGACATTTACCCTTTCCAATCTTTTCATTATACCAATGCCATGCCTCTTCATTGATCGGCTCACCAACAGAACCAAGCTTGGTTAATGAACTAAGGTCTTTCCCCTTTAAAGGTTCTTCTCCAAAGCTCATCAATGAGCGAATAGCTGTGGGGGCAGTATATAAAATATTTACCTTGTATTTATCAACGATTTCCCAGAAACGGCCCGCATCAGGCCAGGTTGGAACACCTTCAAACATCAATGTAGTAGCTCCCTGAGATAGAGGACCATATACAATATACGAATGCCCGGTAATCCATCCAATGTCGGCGGTACAAAAATGCACCTCACCCGGCTGGTATTGAAACACCGTTTTAAAGGTATAACCAGTATAAACCATATAACCACCACACGTATGCACTACTCCTTTAGGTTTTCCGGTTGACCCGGATGTATATAATATAAACAATGGATCTTCAGAATCCATTGGCTCAGCTGGACAATCAGGATTACCCTGAGTTTCAACCTTTTTAATTTCATCTTCCCACCACACATCACGACCTTTGATCATGGAAACAGGCGTACGGGTTCGAGTCAAAACAATGATCTTGTTTACAGACTGGCATTGTACAAGAGCATCATCAATAATATTTTTGAGAGGAATATCTTTATTACCTCTGAAGCCCCCATCTGCGGTAATTACCAAATTACACTGTGCGTCATTGATCCTGTCAGCAATAGATTGAGCTGAAAACCCTCCAAAAACAACAGAGTGAATTGCACCAATACGTGCACAAGCTAAAACCGCTATTGCCAATTCAGGTACCATTGGCATGTAGATACAAATCCTGTCGCCTTTCTTGGCGCCATTATTTTTAAGCACATTGGCAAACTGTATTACTTTAAAATGAAGTTCTTTATAGGTAAATGATCTATAATGCTCTTCAGGATCATTTGGTTCCCAAAGCATTGCAGTTTTATCGGCATCGGTTGCAAGATGACGATCTAGGCAATTCTCCGTTATATTTAACTTTCCGCCACTAAACCATTTCACATTGGGTTCAGTAAAGTTCCAGTCTAGAACTTTATCCCATTTTTTTTGCCAGTAGAACGTGTCAGCAACTGAACCCCAGAAATTTTCTGGCTCAGCAACACTGTAATCGTAAACACGTTTGTAATCGTCAAAGGAATTAATACGGAGATCCATTTTTTAATTTTTGTTCGGTATATTTTTTTTAAAAATTTCAGAATACAATTATATCATATTCAGGGCTTCTAGCCTAATATAGATGCAAAAAAATTACAATAAAACATGAACCAACATCGCTTTTAAAAGTAAAGACTAAATTTATTGATAAAGTATTGCGTATCTGATTTTTTCTGCTGATATTTGCAAACTCTTTGGAGAATTGATTTAAATTATAAGATACACCTATAGTCATGTCGAGAATTTGTGATTTAACAGGAAAAATGGCGATGAACGGTTTCAACGTTTCTAATTCGAACGTAAAAACCAAACGTAAATTTTATCCTAACCTGCATGTAAAAAAGTTTTACATTCCAGAAGAAGATAGATGGATCACGTTGAAGGTTTCTACCTCAGCGATTAAAACCATCAGTAAAAATGGCATCACTGCTGTAATTAATAAATTCCTTAAAAAAGGATATATATAAGGAGTTATAAGTATTAAGTAATAAGTATTAAGTAATAAGTAATAAGTAAGTAATTAATACTACTTAGAACTTAAAACTTAGAACTTAGAACTTAAAACTTAGAACTTAAAACTCAAAACTTAATACAATGGCTAAGAAAGGTAATAGGGTTCAGGTTATTTTAGAATGCACTGAGCACAAAGAGAGTGGCATGGCTGGAATGTCTCGTTACGTAACAACAAAA
Source organism: Sphingobacteriaceae bacterium (assembly GCA_947479815.1). Taxonomy (GTDB): domain Bacteria; phylum Bacteroidota; class Bacteroidia; order Sphingobacteriales; family Sphingobacteriaceae; genus Daejeonella. The sequence goes on along the minus strand of CANKAT010000041.1, from coordinate 14,930 downwards.
AACAAAAAGAACACTACAGAACGTTTGGAGTTAAAGAAATTTAATCCGGTGTTAAGAAAAGTGACTGTTCACAAAGAAATTAAGTAGTAAGTTATAAGTAGTAAGTTATAAGTAGTAAGTTATAAGTAGTAAGTTATAAGTAGTGAGTTATAAGTAGTAAGTTATGAGTGATAAGTTATAAGTAATAAGTAATAAGTAATAAGTATTCTATTAATGAACTTAAAACCTAAAACTTAAAACCTAAAACTTAAAACCTAAAACTTAAAACCTAAAACTTAAAACTTAGTACTTAGAACCTAAAACTTACAACCTACAAACAAAAAATATACAGAAATGGCAAAAAAAGTAGTTGCAACCCTTAAAACAGGTGCTGGTAAAGAATACTCAAAAGTAATTACAATGAACAAATCACCAAAAACAGGTGCTTATTCATTCAAAGAAATTATCGTTCATAACGATCACGTGAAAGACGCTATCGCAGGAATTACTTCCTCTAAGTAATCTTCACATTGTATTAACAGAAGCCGCCCGCGTCTAATCGTTGGGGGGCTTTTTTCATTAGAATAGAATTGTTTTTGAAAGCGTTTGAATTTTGACCGTGCTAGGCTGCTTCATACTGGTTTCATTACAACACAAATGTTTTGCCTGCATCAGCAGAATTATTTAAATTCAGACCTATGGGATTATTTGACTTTTTCAAAAAGAAAGAAAGCAATGTACAGGAGCAGGTTGAACTGGATAAAAGCTTAGAGAAAACCAAGGAAGGCATTTTTTCCAAGATCACTAAAGCTGTTGTCGGGAAAACAACTGTTGATGATGATGTTCTTGATGAACTAGAAGAGATCCTGGTCAATTCAGATGTAGGAGTACAAACAACCTTAAAAATCATTGAAAGAATACAGGCACGTGTTGCACGTGATAAATATATTAACACCTCCGAACTGAATGAGATTCTTCGTTCAGAGATACAAAGCCTGCTCTCAGAAAACAATAGTAATGATTTCAGGAATTTTGAATACGGCGATCATAAACCATATGTGATTATGGTTGTGGGTGTTAATGGAGTAGGTAAAACCACTACCATTGGAAAACTTGCGCATAAATTGAAAATTGCGGGAAATAAAGTGGTTTTGGGAGCTGCAGATACGTTCAGAGCAGCTGCAGTAGATCAGCTAAAGCTTTGGGCTGAACGGGTGAACGTACGTATAGTTGCTCAGCCAATGGGTTCTGACCCAGCTTCAGTGGCGTTTGATACCCTACAATCTGCCGTAGCCAATGGTGATGATGTTGTAATTATTGATACTGCAGGACGTTTACATAATAAGATTGCTTTAATGAACGAGCTTACCAAAATTAAACAGGTAATGCAAAAAGTTGTTCCGGGAGCTCCTCATGAAATTTTACTTGTTTTGGATGCCTCTACTGGCCAAAATGCAATTGAACAATGCAAGCAGTTTACTCAGGCAACTGAGGTCAATGCACTTGCACTTACAAAATTGGATGGCACTGCAAAAGGTGGGGTAGCCATCGGAATATCGGATCAGTTTAAAATTCCGGTGAAATACATCGGTGTAGGTGAAGGCATAGAACATCTTCAACTATTTAATAAAAAAGAGTTTGTAGACTCCCTTTTTAAATAAACAGGGAAGAGAAGAATGAAGACAAAAAGCAGCAAAGAGGTTAGCAGGGTTAAACCAAGAGTAAATGTAATTACACTTGGATGTTCAAAGAATATTCACGACTCAGAAGTTTTGATGGGACAGTTGCGCGGTAATCAGATGGATGTTGTTCATGAAGACCAGCAGCTGAATAAAGATGATATTATTGTAATCAATACCTGTGGATTTATTGACAATGCAAAACAGGAATCGATTGATACCATTTTACAGTACAGCGAATTAAAAGATCAGGGTAAAGTAGGGAAAGTTATTGTAACCGGTTGCCTTTCTGAGCGTTATAAGCCCGAACTTGAAGCTGAGATAAAAAATGTTGATTCTTTTTTCGGAACTAATGACCTACAAAACCTTTTAAGTTCAATTGGAGCTGACTATAAACATGAACTGGTAGGCGAACGATTATTAACCACCCCTTCACATTTTTCTTATTTTAAGATCGCAGAAGGCTGTAATAGACCCTGTTCATTTTGCGCGATCCCTTTAATGAGGGGAAAGCACGTTTCTAAACCAATAGATGATCTGGTTAAAGAAGCTAAATATCTTGCTAAAAACGGCACTAAAGAATTGATCCTTATTGCCCAAGATCTTACCTATTACGGATTAGATCTTTACAATAAACGAAATCTTGCTGATTTGCTTCGCAACCTTTCTGATGTAGATGGGATAGAATGGATCCGCTTACAATATGCGTATCCTTCAGGCTTCCCAATGGATATTTTGGATGTAATGAACGAGCGCAGCAACATCTGTAATTATCTGGATATGCCTTTGCAGCATATCAGTGATACGATGCTGAGCGCTATGCGTCGCGGAATTACCAGACAGAAAACCATTGATCTTGTGAATTCAATTCGCAATAAAGTGCCTGACATTGCTTTACGTACTACATTGATCTGCGGATACCCTGGTGAAACAGAGCGAGATTTTGAAGAAATGAAAGAATGGGTATCTGAAAGTCGCTTTGATCGTCTTGGATGTTTCACGTATTCGCATGAAGAAAAAACACATGCACATCTTCTAAACGACGATGTACCAGAAGACATCAAACAACAACGTGTTGAAGATATCATGAATATTCAGCAGGAAGTATCTTTCAATATCAATCAGGATAAGATTGGGAAGCACTTTAAAGTACTTATAGACAAAAAAGAAGGCAACTACCTGATCGGCCGTACTGAATTTGATTCGCCTGAAGTTGATAATGAAGTTTTAATTGATGCCCGTATAAGTTATGCAACGCCAGGCACTTTTGTTCAGGTTAAAATAGACCGAGCAGAAGATTTCGATCTGTATGGTCAGATTGTCAAAATATAGATCTGTTCAGAGGAATTCAGTAAATTCCTCTAATTTCGTTCAACATGAAGGCAACATATATTGATTACAGTGAAACCCGTAGTTTTTCGGAAGGTCTGATACGCTATCTGGCTAATGATCCGGAATTAGCACCCTTCAGTTCTGAGAGAGCCGACATGGAAGGTTTCAGAAATTTAATTAACAGAAAAAAAACGATTGCCGATAGAAAAATACTTACTGAGACATTAAGCGAGCAGTATTCAAAAATTGGATCCCCTTTACACGCCTCCGTTCAGCAAAATATCAATCTCCTTCTTAACAACAACACCTTTACCGTTTGTACTGGCCATCAGTTAAACCTGTTTACGGGTCCGCTTTACTTCATTTTTAAGATTGTAACTGCCATAAACCTAGCAAAGGAATTAAAAAATAATTTCCCGGATAAAGATTTCGTACCCGTTTACTGGATGGCAACTGAAGACCATGACTTTGCCGAGATCAATCATACTTATATTTCCGGTAAAAAAATCAGCTGGGAACATGAAGCTGCAGGTGCAACCGGAAGGTTACAAACCGCAGGCATTGAGAACGCAATAAAAGAATACCAACAAATTCTTGGAATTTCTGAACATGCAGCATTTCTGAGTGATCTGATCCATAAAGCCTATACTGAGCATAAAAACCTGGCAGATTCGAGCCGACACCTTGTCAATGCATTGTTTGAAGAGTATGGATTACTCATCCTGGATGCTGATGATAGACGTTTAAAAAAACAATTCTCATCTATAATTAAAGCTGATATCATTCAGCAGAACAGTTTCAGAAATATTTCTGAAGCAAATAATAAACTGGCTAAAGTTGGGATTGAGGCACAAGTGAACCCAAGAGAAATTAATTTTTTTTACCTACTTGACAGTTTAAGAGAACGAATTATTTTTGAAAATGAGAGATATCATATCCTGAATACAGAGATCAGCTTTAATGAAGAAAAACTCATACAAGAGATCAATGAACACCCGGAACGCTTTAGTCCGAATGTAGTGATGCGGCCACTATACCAAGAAGTAATCTTGCCCAATCTAACTTATATTGGCGGAGGTGCAGAAGTAATTTACTGGCTTCAGCTGAAGCAGAACTTTGATTATTATGGGGTAGATTTTCCAATTTTACTGCTAAGAAATTCTGCAATGTTCAGCTCACTTAACCTAGAAAACAAACTCAACCGACTTGACCTCCATATCAAAGACATCTTTAAAAATGTGGATGACCTGCAGAAAAAATGGGTTTTAAACCATACTGAACATTCACTAAACCTCCATGATGAATGGCAAGAGCTCAGTTCAATCTTTGAAAAGATCAAACTCCGCACTTATAAAATTGACCCGAGCCTGAGCCCAAGTTCAGAAGCTATAAAAGCTAGATTACACCGGGCAATTAAAAACCTAGAAGCCAAGCTAATGAAGGCCGAGAAGAGAAATTTTGCTGATGCCTTATCGCAGATTGAACAGGTGAAAACAAAACTTTTCCCAAATGGAGGGCTTCAGGAACGTTCCGAAAATTTTGGTTTGTTTTATGTCAAGCAAGGAAAAAGCTTTATTCAAACACTGATTGAAAACTTCAAGCCTTTGGATCTGAAATTCACGATCTTAGAGGAGTAGAAAAAGATAAATGACCTATTACACCTTTACAGAAAGTACGCTAAGAGATTTTACAAAATCCATTTTTATTAAAATGGGCTGTTCTGCAGAGCATGCAATGCTGGCAGCAGATGTACTCATCCAATCAGACCTACGAGGAATTGACTCACATGGTGTTGCTAGGCTTACGGGGTATGTACGTTTATGGGAGAAAGGCCGCATTAATACAAAGCCTGATATTAAAATTGTGCATGAAACGCCAACTACTGCTACAGTCGACGGCGATGCAGGACTAGGTCTTGTGGTTGCTCCTTTTGCAATGAAAATAGCCATTGAAAAAGCAGAAAAATATGGTTCAGGATGGGTTTCAGTTAGAAATTCGAATCATTTTGGGATTGCAGCTTATCATACCATGATGGCTGTTGAAAAAGACATGATCGGCTTTGCCATGACGAATGCCAGTCCGTTGGTTGCCCCTACTTTTGCTAATGAACGTTTATTAGGCACAAACCCCATGTGTTATGCTTTTCCAGCAGGGAAATATCCTCCAGTTATTGTGGACATGGCAACTTCTGCTGCTGCAAACGGTAAACTAGAGATTGCGCAGCGCATGGGGAAACCTGTACCTGAAGGCTGGATTCAGGATGCCAATGGAAACCCATCGGTTGACCCTCATGAATTAAAAAAGGGAGGCTCCCTACTTCCATTGGGTAGTGATAGAGACCACGGCAGTCATAAAGGTTTTGGACTTAGTGCAACAGTAGATATTCTTTCTGCAGTACTTTCAGGAGCAAACTATGGCCCATGGGTACCCCCATTTGTTGCTTTCATGGAACCATCCACTAATCCGGTAGGAAAAGGAATCGGGCATTTTCTCGGTGCTATGCGTGTTGATGGCTTCAGGCCAATTGACGAATTTAAATCTCACCTCGATAACTGGATCGATCGATTCAGCACTGCTAAATCAATCAGTGAAGAGCAAAAGGTGATTATCCCGGGTCAACCTGAAGTAGCAGCAGAAAAAGAAAGAAAACTCAATGGCATCCCATTGATAGATGATGTTTGTAAAGATCTTAATGAGGTTGCTGAAAAATTAGGAATAGGGAAACTAATTTGATAGTTTACCATTCAACTAATCAGGACTTTGTTTACTAATTACCTATAAACTAGGTTATTACATAAATATATTCTTATTGATTTAGCCTTTTTAATCAATCTTTTGACTATTTCAAAAGGATGTATTAAAATTATTTGGCTTCTATTTTTTGTTCCTCGCAATTAACTAATGTCATTTTTCTGTCCCTTTTGCAGTTCAATATCAAATGAAACATTACAAATCAGGATACTTGCATTCTCAAACCTAAATTGAATTGCAATCGCACAATAAATAAGCTATATGAATGAACAACTAGAGAAAATTAAAAAGGCAGTTGAGCCATTAAGGCAACAAATAGTCAATCATAAGGTTTATTCAATGATCAATGACTTAGACGACTTGAAAATTTTTATGCAATATCATGTTTTTGCAGTGTGGGACTTTATGTCATTGTTAAAGGCATTGCAAAACAATTTAACCTGCACTTCAATTCCCTGGTTTCCAAAAGGTTCTGCAGACACCAGAAATCTCATTAATGAAATAGTTGTTGGCGAAGAATCGGATGTAGACAGTTTTGGTATCAGGAAAAGTCATTTTGAACTTTATCTTGATGCCATGCTCCAATGTAATGCAGACACTTCAAAAATGAAAATATTCATTGAAGAATTACAACAGAGCGGCAATTTTCAGTCAGCCTATGCAGCATCTGATGCTCCAAAAGAAGCCCGTGATTTTGTTGATTTTACCTTTAAAATTATTGGAAGCAATAAGCCATTTCTTCAATCGGCCATATTCACATTTGGACGTGAAGACCTAATACCTGGCATGTTTGTTTCGTTGGTAAATGACATTCATAATAACTTCCCTGATAGTATATCGATTTTCAAATATTACCTGGAAAGACATATAGAAGTTGACGGAGATCATCACAGTCATCTTGCCTTACAAATGACTTCAAATCTGTGTGGAACAAATGAAGAACTTTGGGAAGAAGCAGAACTTGCAACCATTGAATCATTACAAAGGAGAATTGATCTTTGGGATGGTGTATACAACCAAATAATGAAAAGAAAAGAATTACTCCACACACCCGTATAACTGTTAAAATAGGCATTGAATCTGCGATTAAAAATCATTTCACATATATTTACAGTATATTCCAAGTATAAATAAGCAGATGAAACTATCACGATTTACATTCCTTGCATTTTTTTTGGTTTTCAAATTTGGATTTCTATTTGCACAGGATACCATCAGTCTAAACAATTTAATAGATAAATCACAAAAGATTGTCCAGGATTACCCTTATGAGAAGGTATATCTTCATTTTGACAAGCCATATTATGCCGTTGGTGATACGATATGGTTCAAAGCATATGTAGCTACAGGGCAAGATCAGCCATCTGATCTGAGCAAAGTTCTTTATGTAGATCTGATTGCTGAAAATGATACCTTGGTTCGTAGCATGAAACTTCCCATCGTGAATACCTCAGCTTACGGTAGTATCACACTCGAACCACTGGCTTATAAATCAGGTAATTACAGAATTCGTGCATACACCTATTGGATGCTAAACTTTAGTGAAGATCTATTTTTCACCAAAAACATTCCAATTGGTGATGCCATAAACAGAAAAATCATTACCAATATTTCATTGAATGGCGAAATTAATGGCACATCACCCATAATAAATACCAGCATTCTATATCAGGACCAGGATGGCAAGGCTTTTGCAAATAAAAAGGTGAGCTGGCGATTGATCTCTAAATTTGAGACCATTGCCCGAGGTCGGGAAACAACAGATGCGGCAGGTCAATTATCTTTAAAATTAACGGCTAATGAGAAAGCCGCTTTAGACACCGGAGTTCTTGAAACTATACTTGAGGCAGATCCAAACAGATTGCTCACTTCTGTGTTTCCTCTGAAAAATGCATTTGCAGATACCGATATTCAATTCTTTCCGGAAGGCGGAGAGCTCATTCAAAATATAAGCAATAAGGTTGCATTTAAGGCCATACAAGAAAAAGGATTGGGAATTGGTGTTAAAGGTGAAGTATTGGATAATACTGGAAAATTGATCAATAAACTTGAGTCTCAGCATCTGGGCATGGGTGTTTTCACCTTATTACCTGAAGCAGGCAAAACTTATTCAGCAAATCTAACCTTTGCTAATGGGATCAAAAAAACTGTTCCTCTACCCGCCTCTAAGCCCTCTGGGCTTACCCTGTCTGTTGTCAATTCTACTCCGAGCAGTATCATGATACAGATCAGTGCAAATCAAGCATATTACAAAGCGAATCAAGACAAGAATTTTTACCTAATTGCCAGAAGTAAAGGAGTAATCGCTTTCGCTGCTCAAGCAGCCTTAAATACCATGACTATTGGAGCTTCTATTCCAAAGAATAAATTCCCGGATGGCATTTTACAAATAACTGTATTTAACACAAAAGGAGAGCCATTGGCAGAAAGACTGGTATTCATAAAACGTAACACTATCTCTTCTTTGAACCTCAGTTCAGATAAGAAAGTTTACGGCACAAGACAGGCAGTGAAAATGAACGTGCTGGCCAAGACCAATAATGTTCCAGTAGAGGGTAATTTTTCGATTTCTGTCATCAATGAATCCAAAGTGCCGTTTAATGAGGACGATGAAACCACCATTTTAAGTTCTTTTCTTATTTCTTCTGAGCTGCAAGGATTTATAGAAAAACCAAATTACTATTTCCAGCAGATCAATGATAAAAAAACAGCAGATCTCGACCTTTTAATGATGACTCAAGGATACCGTAAATTCTTATACAAAGATATACTGACCGAAAAATTACCGGTAATCAGTGTCTTGCCAGAACAGGGAATAGAATTTTCAGGAATACTCAGAACATCGAATGGCATGCCCGTTTCTAATGGGAGTTTGAAACTGGTAGTACCTGAAAGTCGGTTCTACGCCGAAACCAAGTCAAACCTGAAAGGCGAATTCAAATTCGAAAAAGTAGTCATAACAGATTCTACAGAAGCTACAATAAGCGCCAGAAGTCAAACAGCAGCAAAAAACATGATGATCATGCTGAATGGAAGTGGCTTTCCTACAATTGCCAGGAACAAGAATGCTGCTGAAGAAAAATTAAATATCGATAGTGTACTTTCACCATATTTAGACAATAGTAAGAGGCAGTATCGAATGATCACTCAAATGCTGCAAGAGGTTGTAGTAAAAGCTACAGCAATCAAAAAGTCAAGCCATTTAGATCACCCTTCATTATCCGGATTGGCAACAGTACCAGATCATCAGATTGAATCTGAGCGCTTTCAGGGCTGTGCAATTTTCTTGAATTGTTTACAATCTTCGGCCACTGGCCTTATTTTTTCTGAAAATAACTTTTATGTAACCCGGGTATATAATAGCGGATTAAAAGTTCCGGTGCAGATATTTTATGATGGTATGCCAGTAGATGTCAACTATCTGAATAACGTACAAACAGCCGACGTTGACAATGTTGAGATTTTCCTTAAAGATGATCTTGGATTGGTGAACCGTACTTACAATACAAATGGTGTTTTGGTTATCAATTCAAAGAAGACTGAGAAAGGTAAGGCAATTACCGCAGAAGATCTGAAAAAATTATTCCCTCCGAGCAATGTATTGACCTTCAAACCACAGGGGTACATTAAAAAAAGAGAATTCTATACTCCAAAATATCTGACCGCAGCAAGTCGCACTGTTGGGGCTGATTATCGCAGCACAGTATACTGGAACCCAAGGGTATTCACTGATAAAGATGGAACCATGGCACTTGAATTTTACAATGGGGATAACAAAGGAACCTATAAGGCTATAGTAGAAGGAACAGATATAGATGGCAACTTATCAAGGTTTATATATCGATACAAAGTAGAATAATTGCTACTGAGAAATTCCAGACTTTATCGCCAGAAAACTAAGCTAAAAGACAGATTTTCATTATTAAAATGATTTTTTTAAAAGCCAAGGATTATTTACCTCTATTTCAAAATGTATTCACAATACCAATCGGAAATAGAAATTATAATTATAGAGATCTCATCATAAATCTGAAAGAACAAAAAAGGGGCTATGATCATAGCCCCTTTTTTTTATAAGTTTTATGCTATCTGATTAGTGAATTCCGCCCAATAACCTAGACCAGCGAATTTTATCAAAAAATGTTCCATTAGTATTCCAGCTCATCCAAACGAATAATGCTTTACCTACAATATGGTCATCAGGAACGAAGCCCCAGTAGCGGGAATCTAAAGAGTTATCTCTGTTATCGCCCATCATCCAGTAATAGTTCATTTTAAAGGTGTAAGAATCAGCCTTTTTACCATTGATGATGATATCATTTCCTTTTCGCTCTATGGTATTCCCTTCATAAATTGAGATTGCTCGTTCATAAAGTGCATAGTTTGTGCTATCCAGCTTAACTGTCCAGCCTTGCTTTGGAACGATAAGCGGCCCGAAATTATCAGCATTCCACTTAAACTGCGGATCATGAGGAAAAATCTGTGAATCATACTCGTTAACAGGTCTGATATAAGGATTTACAGCTTTAACATTAGACCACTTTTTGATGATCTCAGCATCTGCTGCAGACATATTAAATATATATTCATCTGCTGTTGAGCGTTGAGCCTCGATGTTTAAATCCTGTATCGCCTGAGGGTTAAAATCAGTTCCATCAGATTTAACGTAATAATACTTTTCACCAAATTGCGGAACTTCTGCAGGCTTGCCATTCAAATGAACTCTGGCATTAATAATGTTGATAGTATCACCTCCAACAGCAATACAACGTTTAATATAATTTTCACGTTTATCAACTGGACGCAAAAAAGGTGCATCCGCATCCATAGGATAATTAAATACAACTACATCATTTCTTTTCACTTCACTTAATCCAGGTAAACGGTGATAATCCCATTTAATACCTTCCCAATAAGCCTTGGTTGCTATCACTGGCATCGTATGGTGTGCAAATGGAAAAGCCACAGGTGTCATAGGTGTTCTTGCCCCATAATTTATCTTGCTTACAAAAAGATAATCCCCTACAAGTAGGGTTTTTTCCATTGAGCCGGTGGGTATAACATAGGCTTCAATAAACAATCCACGTATCAACGTTGCTGCAACTACGGCAAATAGAATAGCATCAAACCATTCTCTTCCAGCCGATTTCTTCTTACTTACCTTTTTATTTTTTGGCATAGTCTTATTAGAACCCTTTAAATCCATGTATTTTTTCTATTTAAACGCTAAAATCAAACATATCAGTAATAGTATAAAAACCGGTTTTATCTTCCAGCCATTCTGCTGCTAACACAGCTCCTAATGCAAACCCGGCTCGATTATGAGCTTTATGTTTAAACTCAATATCATCAACTTCCGAACTGTAAATCACCGTATGCGTACCGGGAACATCTTCAATTCTGTGCGACTCGATCAGTAATTGATCAGGTTTTACGATAAATTCTTCTGCCGAACCAATCAACTCATTTACCCACTCATTCTTACGATCAAGCTCGCTCAATATCCCCTCAGAGATAGTCATTGCAGTGCCGCTGGGTGAATCAAGTTTTTGAGTATGATGAATTTCTTCAACCTGAACCTCATACTGTGGGTACCTGTTCATAATCTTTGCAAGTACTTTATTCACAAAAAAGAACACATTTACGCCTATACTGAAATTAGATGCATATAATAAGGTTTTGTTACCTTCTACACATTTATTCTTTACCGTCTGAAGGTGTCCATACCATCCAGTGGTTCCTACAACTACAGGAACTCCAGCATCAAAGCAAAGTTCAATATTACTCAAAGCAGAATCAGGAGTACTGAAATCAATAGCTACATCTGCCATTCCCAGATTAGCAAGGGTCAGATCTTCTGTATTATCGATGTTGATTTTCAAAACAATTTCGTGTCCTCTTTCAGTTGCAAATTGTTCAATAATACGGCCCATTTTGCCATATCCGAGGATAGCTATTTTCATTTGTAAAAGATGTTATTAAATACTAATCACAAAAGTACGATTTCTGATCATAATGCAATTTTAAACCTTAGTCCTACAACCGGAGCAAAGGCAGATGCATGAACAGGAACCGGCTGATTTATTGTTGGATTGACCTGCAAGGTTAAATCATTTGATATATCAAACCTAAAAAACTTTGCATCAACATAGGCATCAATAATAGTTATTGCATAAAAACCTAATCCGGCGAGCACCGAAAGATCTCTATCACGCCTATAGGAATCTTTAATACTGATTATTCCTTCGGTTGTATAAGGAGTGAACAGCGGATTTTCTTTTTTTCCAGGATTTTCTTGCCTGAATTGAGCCTCCTTAAGAAATATCTGATAATAACGCTGATTAAACTCAAAAACAAGACCTATACCTACAAAGCCACCATATACCAATGGAACTTTCCACCAGCGCTTATTATAAATTTGACCAAGGCCAGGTAACATCGCAGACTTCAGTGCCGCACGACGAGGCATTGCTTCAATTTCAATACGTGCTGAATCCTTAATTGCGGGAGTTTTTTTAAAAACAACTTTAGCAGTGTCTGTACGAGCAAGATTACTCTCTTTTTTTTGAGCAAAAGCATATGAATGCGCTAAAAAGCACATCAATATGAACCCAGCAAGAATTTTAGCATTCATTACCAGTCTAACATTTCCAGAATACGGGCAAGATCATCGTCAGACATGAAGTTAATTTCAATCGACCCTTTGCCCTTTTCACCCAGTTTTAACTTAACATTGGTACTGAATTTAGAGGCCAAATCATCCTGTATTTTCATATACTGAAAGGATATCGCTCTTCCTTTAGATATTTTCTTATCCTTACCTATGGTGTGAATCTGGCGGACAAGTTCTTCAACCTTACGAACTGACAAGCCATTTTTGATGACCTCCTGATAGATATATAGCTGTTTATCAGAGTCTTCAACAGAAATCAGAGCACGGGCATGACCCATAGAAATCTTTTTGTCACGAATAGAAGCTTGAATCACAGGAGGCAGCTTCAAAAGTCGGAGGTAATTGGTAACAGTTGAACGGTTCTTGCTCACCCTATCACCAAGTTCTTCCTGCTTTAAATTACACTCGTCAATCATCCTCTGAAAACTAAGTGCTACCTCAATAGCATTCAGATCTTCACGCTGAATATTTTCGATTAGAGCCATTTCCAGCATTTGCTGATCATTGGCTGTACGAATATAGGCAGGGATTTCTGTAAGTCCGGCTAATTTGGAAGCCCTTAAGCGACGTTCACCAGAAATTAACTGATAAGAATTCTGACCAGCCTGTCTCACGGTGATGGGCTGAATCAATCCCTGAAGTTTGATCGAATCTGAAAGTTCTTTTAATGCAGCGGCATCAAATTCTGTTCTTGGCTGGAATGGATTAACCTCAACCTGATTGATCCGCACAAAGCTTATGGAGCCAAGTGAGGTGTTATCATTACTGGCCTGATGTTTGATGTTTTCTGGCAGATCCGAATCATCCAGGAGCGCCTTTAATCCTCTTCCTAAGCCGGTTTTCTTCTGGTAGATCATATTATACTAAAGCTTGTTTTGCAGCTTCTTCTTTTGAAACTAATCCGTTTTTCCTAATTATCTCACGTGCTAAATTAAGATAGTTTATAGCTCCTTTACAATTAGCATCGTGCATAATCACTGAGATGCCATAACTAGGAGCCTCACTTAATCGTGTATTTCTTTGAATGATTGTATCGAAAACAAGATCCTGGAAATGAGTTTTTACCTCCTCAACAACCTGATTGGATAAACGAAGTCGAACATCATACATGGTCAGTAAAATACCTTCTATTTGCAAATTTGGATTTAAACGACTCTGAACTATTTTAATGGTATTTAACAACTTTCCCAAGCCTTCCAATGCAAAATACTCACACTGTACAGGAATAATCACTGAATCTGCAGCAGTAAGTGAATTGATCGTAATTAAACCTAAAGAAGGTGAGCAGTCAATAATTATAAAATCATAATTGTCTTTGATCTTTTCTAAAACAGCCTTCATTTTATACTCCCTGTCGGCCATATTGATCATTTCAATTTCGGCACCAACAAGATCAATATGTGCTGGCAAAAGATCAAGAAAAGGAGTATCTGTATGTTGAATTGCTTCTGCAGGATCTATTTCGTTAATTATACATTCGTAAATACTAACCTTGATGGTACGCGGATCGAATCCTATACCGGATGTTGCATTTGCCTGCGGGTCTGCATCAACCAATAAAGTACGATATTCAAGTACAGCCAGACTAGCTGCAAGATTTATGGAAGAAGTAGTTTTTCCAACGCCTCCTTTTTGATTAGCTAATGCAATAATTTTGCCCATTTTATAAAAAATAATTACAAATACATGATATTAAAAAAGCTGAATCATAAGATCATAGCAGTTCAAAAGACTACTTTTGTCCTGTTTTAATACGCTTTTTATTAAAATCTAAGATACAAACTTAAAACTATTTACACCGCTGGGCGATTTTCGTTTTGCACATCTTATCAACAAAATGACTACAATAATATCCTGTACCAACCGTGAAGGAAGCAATACGCTGAAACTAGCTAACTATTACCACAAAGAATTAGCGGCAAAAGGATATGAATCAGATTTATTTTCACTTCAGGATCTACCTGAAAATTTTATAGTTTCAGATTTGTATGGAAAACGCAGCAAAGCCTTTCAACGTATTCAGGATAAAATTTCTGCTACCACTAAATTCATTTTTGTGGTTCCAGAATATAATGGAAGTTTTCCGGGTATTTTAAAGCTATTTATTGATGCCTGTTCTTTCCCGGAAAGTTTTTATGGTAAGAAAGCGGCCCTGGTAGGTCTATCAAGTGGCAAATATGGCAATATTCGTGGTATTGAACATTTCACAGGGATCTGTCATTATATTAATCTTCATGTTCTGCCATTAAAAATTCATATCCCTGCAGTAGGGAAAGAGTTTGATGAAAAGGGCAAGCTATTCAAAGAAGACACAGTGAAATTTGTAACCCAACAGATCGATCAGTTCATTGCATTCTAGTAGGTAGCTTAAAAAGATCGGGTAAATCAATTAATTGGTTCAGGTCTACACGTTAAAGTGTACCCATCCATTGCCCTGATAGCCAAAAATAAATTGCTTAGGGTTGATAATTTCTGCCATAATCTCAATACTGTCTGTCATTCTGGGGCCTGACCTG
>CANKAT010000040.1 GCA_947479815.1 Sphingobacteriaceae bacterium | reverse complement strand
GTATCAAATATTGATATAAAAATTATTCTAAAATAATTTTATGTTTCTTATGCTTGGTGGTACCCACTAAGCATTGGATAATTTCATTCCGCTCATAGCCGCGGGGGCTTAGTCCTTTTTCTATAGCAAAAAAGTACCAAAAATGCCACCGCTGCGCCTGATGCTATGAAAGGTTCTGCGAGGGCTGAGTCCGTAATTGCCGCACCAGCCAAGGCGGAAGAAAGGTGAACGGAGGTTCAGTGAATGGACGATTTGTTTAATATTGATATAAATTCTCCTGTGCCTGGATTTAGCTAATTCCGTTTATAATTTCACTCCGCTCATAGCCGCGGGGGCTTGTTTATGAATGATTGAAAGACAGCACTATTTGTAATTTAATAATAGGTAGCGAAAATTTTGTCTTCCATCCCGAAAGGAAACGACCAGCTATTTCGATAATAAAAAGCGACTAAATCTCTTTGAATTCTGTAACGAAGGCTTCTGCTTGATCCGGGCTAATCAGAATCTTTTTGCTATCCTTTTTTATAATTAATACAGGCTTATCTCTGCGGGTCACATACCAGTTCATAGCACCTAATTGACTATTGGCGAATTTTCCGTACCAACCAAATAGTCCGCCAACTCCAAATGTTCTAATAGTTCCTGAAAGTGTAGCTTTTTCAATTAATTCTAGGCTTTTAATATCAGCCCTGTTAATGCGAACACTTTTGATTAATCTGCGTATGATCAGCTCATCTTGAGTAATCTCATAGCTAAGAGGCTTCAAAACCATACATATTAAATAGATGAGTATTAAAAATATAGCAAGAGGTAGGCTAAAATTAAAGACGATCAGAGCTCCAAACATCAGGGTTACTAAACTGGTAATTAGGAGTGCAGTTTTGTCGAGAGAGGCTTTATAAATCATATCAACAGATAATTTAAGTATAATATACCATAAAGTATAGAATATTGCCTGTTTTTATACTTCTTATGAATTTTGAAGAAAATTTGAAATGGTGCTGAAGGTATAATGCTCCCGTTTAAAATCGCTAATGAATGAATGCATATTTTCGATCATTTTTTTTCCGGATGAATTACTTATGTAGCTTGGCAAGCCAAACCGCTTTTTATCTTTCAGGTCTGTGAATTCCCATGGGTGAAAATATATATTCAGGTAGCCATCCTTTTTATGCGTTTTTTCAGCCAGCCATCTATAAATTCCGAGGGGAAGGTTATGAAAAGATAACCAGAATAGGGGGAATCGTACCCAAGGGCTAACAGACGCTGGAATTTGCCATATACCAGCTTCCTTAAATCGTGTTCTTGGTTGTGCTAAATTATTGTACCGACCGGGTAACCAGGTTGGATTAATGGAAGAATTGTACAAATAACCAGCTTTTTTTACTTCATGCTCATCAATAGGTTTCATTCTGGGCATTCGAAATCCTGCAATCTCCTGCCCGGAGATCTCCTCAAGTGCTTTTTTGGAGGTTAGAAGGTGTTCTAGTTCAAAGGCGGAATGGTAAAAACTATGTGATGCCAATTCATGGCCATCCCTGATTATTCGTTTGATAACTTCTGTAGCATTTTGGGCAAAGACTACTGTGCTGAAAAAGGTAGCTTTTACCCTATGTTTATCGAGAATATCGAGAATATGATTTGTACCACTGATGGATATATCTATCTGATCTTGAAAATTTATTTCTTTTCCATATTCAAGAGGCATATCAAACTCCTCAATATCAAAACTAAGAAGGATCATTGCTTGGTTCTTTAATATTAGTGGAACGAATGATATAATTAGGTCTGTTCTTTACCTGCATGAACATTTTGCCGATATAGATTCCAATGATCCCTAAAATGGTCAGTTGTAATCCACCAAAAAATACGATAGTCATAATGATAGATGTCCAGCCGGTCACTACTTTTCCGGTAAGAAAAGCATGTATCGCATAGGGCATATATAGAATAGATAGCAATGAGAATGTAAAACCAAGATAAATAGCAGCATATAAAGGTTTGATAGAAAATGATGTTACTCCCTGAAGTGCAAATCTGATCATTTTCTGGACACTGTATTTGCTTTTTCCACTGTGTCTGGCGTTAGGCTTGAACACAATTGAAGTTTGTTTAAACCCTATCCATTTGAATAAACCTCTCAAAAATGGCTCATTTTCATGAAAATTTCGGATCACTGATAAAACCTTGCTGTCAAGTAATCTGAAATCTGCCGATCCCGTTTCTAGTTCAACGTTTGAAAGGCTGTTTAATGTTTTATAGAAAAGCCTCGATGATATTTGTTTACCCAGCGGCAGTTTTTTATCTTCTAAACGAATGGTGTAAACCACTTCAAATCCTTCTTCCCATTTTGCTAATAATTCAGGAATGAGGCCTGGAGGGTGCTGTAGGTCGCAATCCATGCTGATGACACAATTGCCTTTTGCATAGTCTAAGCCAGCTTTTAATGCTAGCTGATGACCGAAATTTCGTGAAAACTCAATAAAAAATATATTATTATTAGTGGAAATGAGCGCCTCAATGGTTTCCATTGTATTATCTGTGCAGCCATCGGCCACAAGGATAATTTCATACGAGTAATTTAGCTTGCTGAAAACTTGGCCAAGTTCTGAACATATTTTGGCTATGTTTTCTGACTCATTAAATGCAGGAATAACTATGGAAACTAACTTATTCGGTACCATAGTTTTTGTAATCTTTGAAATCAAATAATAACATGTGATAAATTTGTGAACTAGCTCGCAATTAATACAAAGGTTTAATTGTAATTAAAATATTACAAATTTAAAAGTATAAATATTTTAGGAATTCATGCAAAAAAATCAAAAAATTTCATTCGATTCAGAAAAAAGGTTTTTGTAACTAGGCTAGTTTCCTGATGGTTAAATTCAAGTATATCCAAGAATCTTTATCGCTATATAGCAGATTAAATCATCCTTCTGTTTTGCAAGCTATTCCGTCTAGCATATGTACCAAAATGGGCTCACATTTTTCTTTGCAGCAGGGATAATAGTGACCATGCTTCCATTGTTCTGATTTTGGGGATTGGCCCCACCAGAATTCTGCGATGGCGATTGGTTTCATTTTATGTTGAAACGCATATTGGAGTAGTTTAGGCCCGGCACATTCTCCGGCTCCCGCAGGTGGGTTTTTATAGTAGGCTTTTGCAAAAAGCTCGATCAAGCTCTTTTCTTGCCCATGTTGATTCAAAAAATGATAATGATTGAATAATTCCTGCTGCAAGTCGTTTGAGAGTTTTTTTCTTGTAGTTTTGAGGATACTGATTCGATCCAGATAGCCCTCCAGCTTATTTTCATTTTCTTCAGAAATTTCCTGATTCATTTTGTTGAGTTCAGCCATTCCTCGATTTAAAAAGTTGTTTTCTGTTAGGCTGTCGAAAACCGGAGGAACAAATTTAGCATGATGATTAGCACCTCCAAGTTTTCCTGAAAAAGCAGCAAGATAACCTATTTCATTTCGATGAGTTTTAACTACTAGAACTCCAAACATCTTACCAATTATAGTTCCTTTTTGTGATGCGTTTAAACCAAAGTTATGAATCCAGGCTTTTTGATTAATCAGATAATCTTGTACCTGCTCTGCTGCAATCTTGCATAGAGGATGAGGTTTATCGCCATCCAGCAAGGCAAATTGATCCGACAAACACTGGGCGCTATCGGGGTCATTTAACAAAGTAAAAAGTGGGTCTGAAGTTTCTATGCTTGAATAGATTATATGCTTTATTAGGTATTTTTTAATGCCTTAAGATCAAAAAATACTTGAAGCAAATATCCATTTAATTTTTACTTAATTCCTGAATTTTTAAATCAAGCTGATCGAAAGATAAACGATCTGAGTTGTTTTTCCCAACATAACGATATACTTCTTTACCCTTCGTGTCAAATAAAATGGTAGCAGGATAATGTACAATCTGATTATGAAATTTATAACCATCGGGTATTCCCAGTTGATTGGCTAATTGTGCATCTGGATCGCGATAGATTGGAAATTTTTTCAGATCCTCAGCTACTAATTTTCCCGACCAGGCCCTGATTTCAAGTTCAGTATCGGGTTTAATAAATACTTGCACTACATTTTTCAGCGTTTTTGCTTTACTGAAATATTCCTGGGTGTGGCGTATACAATAGGGGCATTCTGTTTTTAGCAGGAAATGAAGGGCAACAAATTTGCCTTTTTCTTTGCTTAGCACAAACTCACAATCATCTGTTGCTGATCGTAGCTTTATGATTGTCTGAGCATTAACCTCTACAATTAGAGATAATACTAACAATAGCGTTAAAAAGCTGAACTTTATTTTCATACTCTTTGTCATAATTGCTTGATTAAAACCTCACTCAATTAATTGCCGCCCAAAATGATTGGTGAATTCTTGCTGTTTCCCATAATAATTACTTTCGTGTTTGGTGAAAGTGCAATCTCTTTTTGAGCCTTGATTGTTTCGTATTGAAGCTGTTTATCACTTAATCCTGTAGACAAGATTCTTTGGTAATCTGCTATCCCCTGAGCTTCAACTCGTTTCCGTTCGGCTTCCTGTCTTTCTTTTTGGAGCACAAAGGTCATTTTCTGGGCATCTTGTTCAGCGTTGATCTTTGATTCTATGGTGGTTTTAACGGATGGAGGTAAGGTAATATTTCTGACTAGTAATTGTTCCAAGTCAAGTCCGCGTTTTATGAAACTTTTATTAATCGTATTGAATATTTTATTTTGGAATTCATCCCGCTTGCTCGAATAAAGAGCCACAGCATCATAAGAAACTGCATTATCTCTTATGGCAGTGCGTGATATGGGTCTAACGATCTTATCCAGGTAATCTGTTCCGATGGTACGAAGAATTTCAGGTGCAGAAGAAGGTTTAACTTTAAAAAGTACAGAAAGGTCAATGATCACTTCCAAACCATCTGCCGAAAGAACCCTAATGGCATCGTCGCCAGCTTTAGATCCTTCATCATGTACTCCAGACATGGTATAATTTTGAGTTTTTACATCAAAGGTAGTGACCTTCATCATTGGGTTTACAATATTTAAACCACTGTATAGCACATCATTATTAACTTTTCCGAAAAGCGTTTTAACACCAACTTCTCCAGATTCAACTACTTGGAACATGGAAAATGATGCACCGATTAGTACTAATATGATTGCACCAATGCGTGTAATAATACTAAACCGTGCTGCCGGTCCATCCTGAGAAGCCATAAAAAAACTGGCGATAAGAGCAAATATTCCAATGATGATTAAAAACATGATGAGTTATTTTAGGTTAAATAGGTTTAGACTTTTCAATTAATTTTAACCGATAGATAGTGTTTTTATGAAATTCGATTCAATGTAAATATATAGATGAAAAATTGATATTTCTCAATTAATTATGGTCTCATAATTTCTTTTAATGGTCATAACTCACCACTCTAGAGATCTTCCAATTACCATCTTTTTTATTCCAAATCATCAGAAATTTAAAGGTTCCGACTTCCTCTTTTCCATTTTCAAAATGACGAAACTGATGTGATCCGATCTGTATAGCTCCATAATCTTTTATTGGGTGTACTTCTAGGCTTCCTTTTACCAATACCCTGCTGAGTTTATTCTCATTCTTAAAGGTATTTCCGAAATTTTCAAAAACGGTTTTATAGGGTATGAGTCCGCCATTATCTTGGAACCATTCCAGATCTTCTGTGAACATGGCCTTAAACGTAGTCATATCCTGCCTGTTGAAGGCTTCAAATAGGATGCGGTCGGCTCGTTCAATTTCTTTGAATAACTCTGAAGATGTATGGGCAAGCTTCTTTTCTTGTGCTGAAACAGATATCGTCAATAACATTGATATTAGAAAAGTGTGTAAAAGAGCTTTTATTTTCATGAGTATTATTTCTTTTAGGACGGATAAATGCTTGTACTTGTTACATTGCCAAACTTTTAGTATAATTTTTGGCAACTAGACTAAACGTCAAGATGCAGATTAAAGCGATGTAAAATGCTGTCTAAGGTAAAACTATATTAAAATTTAATAGTCAAATTTGTGGTGATTGAATAGTTTTTATTCGAATTATTACTAAACTCCCTTTCAGCTGCAATGTAGGCCTTACCTTCAATCCTAAATTGAAGTTTTTTACTTAGTTGATAGTCGAAATTGCTTGAAATACCTGATACTCTTAGGCCATTGAGGTTATTTGTTGGGATGATGATCCGGTTTTTATCATTGTAATATTCTCCCCTAATTGCCAGTTTGATTCGGTTGCTGGCCGAATATCTCATAATCAATACAGGTGAATACCAGGTTCCATAGTCAATACTGTTGTACTTATCGGTGCCTATATCAAAGCCCGCAATCATACCTAATCTTTTACTCATCGTAAATTGCATGTATAGATTATGAAAGGTTCTTAATGCATTAAAGTTGTTTTGAATGTCTGTTCCAGTGAAGTTGCTGTAATTCAATGATAACTTTTCGGAAGGTTTATAATTAACCTGAATTCCAAAGGAAGGTTTTTGGATTATATTTAGTTTTTTAATCCTTTGCCATCCATTTAAAACTAAAAATGCCATACTAAGGTTTCCATTTTTAGTTGAATAGCCTAGTTTAATTCCTGTCTCATAATAGGGAGAATTTTCAGCCAGAATACTTCGTGTTAGGTTCCAGCAATCGGCGCTTATCGCACTTTCAAATCCGATATGGGAAGGTAGAATTCCGGCATCCAGCCAAAGATTTTGCTCTTTTGATAATTTGATACCCATATTCGCTTCAAACAGATGTCGTGCCAAGGGTGGCTCTGCACTGAGGTTATACCTGGAATAGTTCCCTGCCATTAAACCCAAATTTGCCCTCAGATTTGTGTCCGAGTAATTTGTTTTTAATAAAATTAGGTTCGCATTGATCTCATTATGCCTCTTATGATTGTATATAAAATCTGGTTTTTCATGATTTACAGGTTTTGCAAAATCATAGCTATAATATAATTCAGTGTAAGCATTAAAAGTCAGATTTTTCAATGAATCATTCTGGGCGTACACGCTTACAGACTGGATGACTAATACGAACAGCAATATTCTTTTCAACTGACCTGATTTCATATTAATCTGGATTCGGGCTTTTCTATGCTTTATTAAACGGTTTTTGAATGGTCTTTACCGCACAAACGAATAAATTTACCTGACAAATACCCCGTTGATCATCACTTTCTCTATATTCCTCATCACTTTAATATCCTCTAGTGGATTACCTTTAACCAGTATCAAATCTGCGAGCTTTCCTTTCTCGATGCTGCCTAATTCCTTTTCAATCCTGAAAAATCGTGCATTTACCATTGTGGCGGCATGAATAACCGCTGAGTTTGACATTCCACTTTCTACGAAAAGCTCCATTTCCCGCTGATATGCCCAGCCCTTTTCGGCATATGGAACCATGCCATGTGAACCAACTACAATATTTACGCCGCCTTTTTGAAGTTTTGATGTAAGTTTCATCATTTGATCGAATCCTTTGAGCTTCATGCTGTCAATAACTCCTTTTCCAGGTTGATATTCAAAAATTGCCAGGGTCGGACTAACAAATGTGCCTTTTTTGACCAGAAATCGGGTTAGACTATCGGCTGCTGCAGAGTTTAAATCAATTGCAGCCCAGGCTTCATAACGTCCTTGTTTCCGGTAATTATTATCGGCCAACATGCTTTGACGATATTTTTCGGCTTCACGTTTTGGAGTAAGGGATAATCCGAATGATGTAATGTGTTCAATTCCGTCTAGACCGGATTCAATGGCATGTTTTGCTTCAGTAATTTCCAGATGGGCGGTAACCGGAATTCCACGCTTATGTGCGGCATCAGTGATTGCTTTGATCAGTCCCGGTGGGGTTCTGAAATATATTTTGATTACAGTTGAACCCTGGTCTGCAACTTCGTTCACTTGTCTGATTGCTTCTGCTTCATCGCGAACCACATAGGCGTCTTTGGGATAGGCAGGAGGTGAACCATCAAGATGCGGGCCACTTAAAAAGAGTCTTGGTTTGTGTTCACTTGATTTTCGTACCTGATCATAAACTTCAATCCAAAGTCCTGGATCACGAATTGAAGTAATCCCATTTTGCAGAAAGGTTGAGGGAAGGTCTTCGGCGCCGTCGATGTGGAAATGTGAATCAATTAGGCCCGGTAAAAGCGACATCCCCTTACCCTGAATAATTTCAGTACCCTGAGGTATCTGAATACTTTTTGATGGACCGGCTGCGATAATTTTATTCCCTTTAATAAGTACTGAACCATTTGAAATTGCTTGACCACCATTTCCGTCAATCAGAAGAACATCCACTATGGCTATAGTTCCGGCACCTTGGGGCAATTCAGCCTCATTGAGTGATTTTATACGCTTTTGTATAGGTTTTTGTGCAAAAAGTGCACTTGCCAGAAATATAAATAGTAGGGTTAGAAGGCGTTTCATATTGATCAATTTTGTGTTTTATCTTTCCGAAAAATAGAGATAATAAAAGGCATATTTATGTTTTTGCAATCTGTTTTATTGATTTGAATTTAATGCGCTTAGCTTATTAATCGGGGAATTAGCTATTAAGCTAAATTATTGACCACTATATAATAAAACTAAATTATCATTTAACCTGGGCATTATTTCTAAAATCTTTAGTCAATAACTGATAAGTGATTACGAACCAGATAAATACGCATGGAAGCGCCTTTAATGAATACGGTTTAATAAATTCATTACGGATAAATTTGGGAAATAAATCTGAAGGCGAAAAACTGGTTAATGCCATGGCAAACACAAAAAGAACTACTTGCCAGGCTTTCAAGGGCTTTTCTTGAGTTACAAACCAAATGGCTACCCCGGTAAAAGCAATAATATAAGTTGGAGATTCAGAACTTGTACTAAAAATAACAGTAAATATTAAGGTACTTGATAAAAGCAATAACCTAAATGCCTGCTCCTTGTATTGTTTGATGCGTAAATAAGGAATTGAAAATAAAAAAATACCCGCTCCCAAAAACGGCCAGTTTGGAATAGAAGGGTTTCCGGATATTCTTCGCACCATCCCCATCAAACAAAGATCCTGATCGGTAATTAGTGTACTATTCATTTTATTTTTTTCTGTGATGGCCTCAAACCAATCTTTATAGGTTTGAAGTATATAAGCAGGTGATGAAATTAGCATGGGAATAGAAAATGCAATTGCACTCCAAAAAATAAGACCAGATACAAGCATTAATTTATTTTTCGAGAATAGAAAGAAAGCTAATCCAACTATCCCATAAAGCTTGATGAATGTGCCTAAAACAATCATTAAGGCTGCCCAAAAATCCTTTTTTTGATCGATGAAGGTATAGGTAAGCAAAATAATTGCTGTCATGGATGGATTAAACTGCGAGCTGAGAATGGAGGTTAGGTTTTCATGCGCCGCAATAAGTAAAATTGCCAAGGTTGCGCCAGAAGACAAGGGCAATTTCCTTATTGCAAATAAGAGGATGAACGAGTTAAAAAAAGTCCATAGGGTATGACCTAGCCAGTTTGGAAGTATCGCAAAAGGGGCAATCAGAACACCAAAAATTGGGCCGTATAAATTATAATGCTGAAAATTTTCAGGCTGTGGTAAAAATAAATTCTTCTGATCTAGCAGACTGAAAAAAGTGAATTTAAAAATAAGAAAGTTGTTATAGTTACCATTCTTTAAGATTTTTATCAATGCAAGAGCACTGATCAGGTACCATAATGAAAATATATAAAGCTTCTTTTTAAAAATGGTTTCAGTAAAAAAAGTATTTATGGATTTCAGCATTATGAATTATTTTTTGATAGCGAAATAAAGATGGATACGCCAAATGGGAGATTAAATAATTTGAGCATGCTTAATTCCCAACTAAATATGCGGTATAATATGCGGCTGATTAAACCATCGTATGTATGGAGGGTGGCGTCTGAGCCTGCTCCCTTTCTGATTATCTTATCAGGTATCATTTTACTCAACAATCTAAAAATAGCGATGGGTATAAATAATATCGTATTAAAGAACGTGGCTCTTACGGTAAGTAAATCTGATTTTTTAACTAAATCTTTTAAACTTTTGAGAGTATATCGTCTAAAGTGATGGTTCACTACATCATGGTGGCTCCATAAAAACATATAGGCAGGTACGGTTAGTACAATTTGGCCATCTCTTTTACAAACCCTTTTCATTTCATGAACACCTGATAAATCATCTTCAACATGTTCAATCACATCAAACGCACAAACAAGGTCAAACTCTTCATCTTTGAATGGCAGGTCTAAGATAGAACCATGGATGATAGTCAAATTAAACTGTTGATTGGCATAATTGCAGCAATCCTGATCATACTCTAGCGAAGTAACCGTCCCAAACTTGGAGAGTAATTCACTGGTTTTGCCAGTGGCTGCACCAATGTTTAAAATAGTCAAGGGTTTATTTTCCTTATTCTGGATACTTGCTGAAATTAGTCTGCTAATGATTTTCCCTCTTACTTTGAACCACCAGTGTTGACGTTCTAATGTTGCATATTCTTTGTAATAATTAATGTCCATGCGGGTATTTCTTCTGGCGAGTACTCAACAATCTAATGAAGTTCAAGCTTAATTTCTGCTCCTAAATTCTTCCATTTTTTTGGGAAAATAAATGATTTAAATGCAACGTAAATATTACAATAATAAGTTTAAATCAAAAATCTAAAACAAATTATGGCTTGCTAAATTTACACTAGTATGAATAAAGACTGAGGGTTTATTTGCCTATTGATTGATTTTTCGTACATAAATCATTAACCCTTCTTCTTCTTTTTGAAGTAATAATAAATGGGTACACCGCTTATAACAAGTAGAATTCCAACCAAAGACTGCTTGGGCTGAACCCAAATAGTATTGAATGTTAAGGCAATTGAGAAAATGAGTAATACCATTGGAACTAATGGATATCCAATAACTTTAACCTGAATCTTCCCCATTCTTTTCAACCTTAAAACTGCAAAAGCTAAAAATCCATAAAGCACGAAATTCAGAAAAATTACCATATTGGTAAGCGTATCAAATGATCCTGAAATAAGCATAATACAGCCTATAAACATCATATATCTTAATGAAACATGGGGAGTTCTGAATCTAGGATGTACTTTTTGTAAATGACCAAACAGATATCCTTGCTGAGCCATACGGTAAAACTTGCGTGGCGAAGTAACAATAGTACTGTTCAGGGCTCCAAATACACAAATAACAAGCAATACAACAAGCAGGATTTTGCCAAAATTACCCAATAAGGTTTCCGCTACAATGAATGCACCAATTTCATTTGAATGAATGGCCCTGATCTGCTCCAGACTCAGCACATTAAAATAGCTATAATTAAGAAGCGTGTAGATTAGTGCTACTATTGATAAGCCAATTGTTAGTGCTAATGGAAGATTTCGTTTGGGATTAACTATCTCTCCTGAGATGTTAGTGGCAGTTTCCCAGCCATTATAAGCCCAAAAAGCACTTAACATAGCTGCAAAAAAGGCACTGAAGAATAACATTCCTTCGGGTACTTTTATTGAACTTGTTAACGTGCTGCTGATTTCTGCCACTTGGCCTGAATAGGCTAATCCTACACTAATAAGAACTGAAATTCCTAAAATTTTTGCCGAAGTTATAATGGAGTTGAATACCCCGCTTTCGCGTGATCCTAACGTGTTAATCCCTGTCAGGATAACAATTGCGGAAATACCAACCAGTTTTACCCCTGAATTTGCAAAAGGAAAAATGAAGCCACCAATTGAAAGATCTTTCCATTGATCTAATGGATTGGGAAGAGGAATGAAAGAATTGATGATTTCGCCAAAGAGAAAAGCCAAAGCCGCAGTGGCTGCGGGACTAATAATTATAAAATCTGCCCAACCTGAAATAAAGGCTAGAAAATCTCCATAAGATAATCGGAAGTATTCATATAAGCCACCTGACTCCTCGGTAAGTGAAGCTAAGGCACTAACTGTAAATGCTGCAAATAAACTAATCACTCCGGCAAGAAGCCATGCCATCAAGATTGCGGTCTCACCCAAGCCGGTTTGAGACATTGGAACTATTTTTTTAAATACCCCACTCCCTATAACTATGCCCACTACCATTAATGTGCTCGCAAAAAGTCCTAATGTTCTTTTTAATGATGCTTCTGGTTTTATTTGATCATTCATGGTATTGCATTGATATTGTTAATGTTATGCCCTGCTTTTCATGCTTTAGCAATTGCAAGATAATAAGGTAAATGCATATTATTTAAATTAAATGTTGGTAGTCTTAAATGCATTAAATTAATGTCTATTATAAATCATTAGAATGGTTGGAAAATCAAATGATAGGATTTTTAAATGGCTAAAAGTTCAATCAGAGATGATCTTACGCTGCATCAAATGACATAGTTGCATTAAAAAATTGTAATATTATCCCCTTACTATTGTAGATTTCAGTATTTTTTTCGTTTTTTTGTAAAAATTAAATAGCAATATCCTATTAACAATGAATAGTTTACACTACCAGGCCAATACGGTATCAGTAACCCAAACGGGTTATATGAGGGGTGTTGTGTGTAGTAATTTTAGGCCTGAGAAGTTAGTGTTGCGTTTCCGACGACCCTTTATGCCGCGGACTTGAATCCTGGCATTAACCCATAGGTAACCGGAGCCTTCCAGCCGGCAAATCAATCAATCAGATTATTTACACAAGGAAAGAAAAACGTTTCTTTTTTCCGATTCAAAACCGGATTTTTTCTTTAAATCAATGAAAGAAAGCGAATTTGTTGTCATCCCGGCAACAGAACATCATATTAAATACGCAGAGCAGATTTGTGATGAGATGGCAGAATCTGCCAAGGCTAGAGGTACGGGCATAGCTAGAAGAACTCCTGATTATATCACCCAAAAAATGTTGGAAGGCAAGGCAGTTATTGCCCTCCATCTGGATGGTACCTGGGCTGGCTTTTGCTACATCGAAACCTGGAGCCATGGTACTTTTGTTGCCAATTCAGGTTTGATTGTTAACCCGCAATTTCGTAACAAAGGACTTGCCAAGATGATCAAAAGGACCGTATTTGAACTTTCAAGAGAGAAATACCCGGAGGCTAAGATTTTTGGTCTGACTACCGGATTAGCGGTTATGAAAATCAATTCTGAGCTTGGCTATGAACCTGTTACCTATTCTGAACTCTCGCAGGACGAAGATTTCTGGAAAGGCTGTCAGAGCTGTGTGAACTATGATATCCTCATGAGTAAGGACCGAAAAAACTGTATGTGCACAGCAATGCTTTGGGATCCAGAAGAAAAAGCCAAAGAGATTGAGCAGAAAATGAAGGAAGCTGAAGAGCTTAAAAATAAAACTGCTGAAGAACATTTGAACAAGGTGTCACGTAAACAAACGCTTTTGGAGCGTATAGAAGAGAAATTGCGCAACTCTTTAAAAATGGTTGTCAGTATAAGTGCATTATTCGTTAAACTTTTACAAAATTAAATGATGAAGAAGAAGGTAGTTTTAGCTTTCAGCGGAGGTTTGGATACTTCCTTTTGCTGTATTTACTTATCCAGAGATCGTGATATGGAAGTACATTCAGTGATTGTGAATACTGGTGGTTTTTCGGATGAAGAGCTTAAGCAGATCGAAAAGCGTGCGTATGCATTGGGTGTTACTTCGCATGCAGTAGTTGACGAAACGCTGAACTATTATGATAGTTGTATAAAATACCTGATTTATGGAAACGTGCTTAAGAATGCAACTTACCCGCTTTCGGTGAGTGCTGAGCGTGTAAGTCAGGCTACTGCAATCGCTAAATATGTGAATAGGATTGGCGCTGATTATGTGGCTCATGGTAGTACAGGAGCTGGAAATGATCAGGTTCGTTTTGATATGATTTTTAATATCATGATTCCTGGTGTTGAGATTATCACCCCGATTCGCGATTTGAAATTAAGCCGTGAAGCAGAGATCGAATATCTAAACAAGCATGGTATTGAATATACTGCCGAGAAAGCCAGATACTCGATCAACAAAGGTATCTGGGGGACATCCGTTGGAGGTAAAGAAACCCTTACGTCAAACCAAACGCTGCCAGAAGAAGCATGGCCTACACAGGTAACCGAAACTGAAGAGCGTAATCTTGAACTAACCTTTGAAAAAGGTGAATTGGTAGGAATTGATGGTCAGACCTTAACGCCTGTAAAGGCTATTCAGAAATTACAAGAAATTGCTCAGCCATATGGTGTTGGACGGGATATTCATGTAGGGGATACCATAATCGGTATCAAAGGTCGTGTAGGTTTTGAGGCGGCTGCGCCAATGATCATTATCAAAGCGCATCATACTTTGGAAAAACATACGCTAACTAAATGGCAGCTGAGCTGGAAAGATCAGCTGGCAGCTTTTTATGGTAACTGGCTGCATGAGGGTCAGTTTCATGATCCGATCATGCGAAATATCGAATCATTCCTTTCGGATTCACAGGAAACCGTTTCAGGAAAAGTATTTGTTAAATTGAATCCTTACCGTTTTCAGATCATTGGTATTGAGTCTGTACATGATCTGATGTCGAATAAATTCGGAAGCTACGGTGAAATGAATAATTCATGGTCGGGAGAAGATGTGAAAGGGTTTTCAAAGATCTTCGGTAACCAGACCATGATCTGGCATCGGGTAAACGATAATAAATAAAGGAATGGAAGTTATCAGGATAGGAATTGTAGGTGGTGCTGGATATACCGGCGGAGAATTGCTCAGAATACTGATCAATCACTCGCGTGCAGAAATAGTTTTTGTGCATAGTAAAAGCAATGCAGGAAAGCCAGTTTCTGATGTGCATACTGACCTGATTGGTGATACGGATAGTAAGTTTTCAGATACCCTTTCTCAAGATATTGATGTACTGTTTCTCTGCGTTGGGCATGGTGATGCAAAGAAATTTCTTGATGCTAACCCAATAGCTGAACGGATAAAGATTATTGACCTTTCTCAGGATTTCAGACTCAGTCAGAATTCAGTACATGGAAACCGAAATTTCGTTTATGGCTTGCCTGAATTAAATAAGGAAAATATCAAAAATGCAGATAATATTGCCAATCCAGGTTGTTTTGCAAGCTGCATCCAGATTGGATTATTGCCATTGGCAGCATCCGGAAATCTAAATGCCGAAGTGCATATCAATGCTACTACGGGCTCAACCGGTGCCGGACAAAGTTTAGGTGCCACCACTCATTTTAGCTGGAGAAATAATAATCTCTCCATCTATAAAGCATTTGAGCATCAGCATTTGAATGAGATTGGCGAGAGTTTATTACAGTTACAAAAAGATTTCAATAAGGAGCTTTCTTTCATTCCTCAACGGGGGAATTTTACTAGAGGCATCCTAGCAGCGATGTACCTAGAAAGCGATTTGTCATTGGAAGAAGCTCAACAGATATATACCAACTATTATGCTTCTCATCCTTTTACACATATGAGCAAGAAAAATATTGATCTGAAGCAGGTGGTGAATACAAATAAGGCATTAGTTTACCTTGAAAAGCACGGCAGTAAACTGTTTATTGTTAGTATTATAGATAATTTACTGAAGGGAGCCAGCGGCCATGCGGTGCAGAATATGAATTTGATGTTTGGTTTGGAGGAGACGGAAGGGTTGAGGTTGAAGGGGGCGGGGTTTTGAGGTGAAAGTTTTAAGTTTTAAGTAATAAGTAATAAGTAATAAGTAATAAGTTATAAGTAGTAGGTTTTTGATTTTTTTCTTTGACTGAATATTTGATATAAAATGAAAGTTAAAATAATTTATCCAGGGTATTTGAAAACGGGCTTTCGACGATGGGGTTAAATCTAGGACCGGTGGCTAACTAAATTATATTGGCTTAATCAGATTTTTTAAGTTGATGAATGCAAAATTATAAAAACTTAAATGTGTGGGTTAAATCACATGAGATAACCCTTAAAATTTACGGCTTCACTAAAGGTTTTCCGAAAGAAGAAATTTATTCTTTAACAAGTCAGATTAAAAGGTGTTCATCTTCAATTCCTGCAAATATTGCAGAAGGTTGTGGTAAAAATTCTAATAAAGACATGGGAAGATTTTTGAATATTGCATTGGGTTCGGCTAACGAAACTGAATACTTTCTTCTACTGGCAAAAGATCTCGGTTACTTATCAACTGATGACCATCGCCTCTCGGAAAAAGCTATTAACGAGGTTAAAGCAATGCTAATATCATTAATACAAAAAGTTAGGTCCTCGGTCGGAAAAACTTAAAACCTACAACTTAAAACTTACAACTTCAATAAAATGAAACTATTCGACGTATACCCACTTAATCCAATAGAAATTGTAAAAGCTAGCGGCAGTACCGTCTGGGATGCCAATGGTGATGAATACCTGGATCTGTATGGAGGCCATGCGGTAATCTCTATCGGACATACGCATCCACATTATGTAAATAGACTTACAGATCAACTGAATAAGGTAGCTTTCTATTCTAATTCAGTAATTATTTCTTTGCAACAAGAGTTGGCTGAGAAGTTGGGTAAATTGTCTGGCAAGTCTGATTATCAGTTATTTTTATGTAATTCAGGTGCTGAGGCAAATGAGAATGCCCTTAAACTTGCTTCTTTTTATAATAACCGAAAGAAGATCATTGCTTTCAAGGGAGCATTTCACGGCCGAACTTCACTGGCGGTTGCAGCTACAGATAATCCCAAGATTATTGCAGCAGTTAACCAGACCAATAATGTTACTTTTCTTCCTCTTAATGATGAAAAGGCATTGGAAGATACATTCAAAGAATTTGGTAATGAGATCTCTTCGGTGATCATTGAAGGAATCCAAGGTGTTGGTGGGATTAGGGAGGCCTCAAAAAGCTTTCTTCAAAAAATTAGAACACTATGCGATCAGTATAATGCAGTTTATATTGCTGATTCAGTGCAATGCGGTTATGGCCGTACCGGTAATTTTTACGCCCATGATTATGCAGGTGTTGAAGCTGATGTCTACTCTATGGCTAAAGGGATGGGTAATGGTTTCCCGATAGGGGCAATTGCTATCTCTCCAAAGTTCAAGCCTTGGCATGGTGAACTGGGAACAACTTTCGGTGGGAATCACCTGGCCTGTGCAGCTGCTCTTGCTGTGCTTGAAGTGATGGAAAAAGATAATCTGATGAAAAATGCTCAAGAAGTTGGAGACTATCTAATTTCAGAGCTCAAGAAGTTTGAAAAGATTATTGAAGTTCGAGGTAGGGGTTTAATGATTGGTATTGATCTTCCTGATGAGTATAGCCATGTTAAAAAAGATTTACTTTTTAAACATCGTATCTTTACTGGAGAGGCAAAGCCAAATGTTATTAGGCTCTTGCCCGCTTTGAATATAACAAAAGCACATGCTGATCAATTCTTAGAGGCACTTAGTAAAGAGCTGAAAGGTGATAGCAAAAATATATAAGCATAAAGCGGAATTATTTTTAGAGATTATACTATGATTGAAGTATGGAAAAAAGCTCATCAAATGGTATTGGAATATGCGTGCTTTCTAGCTTTATGCTTTGCACTTTTACGTTTTAGCTTAAAAATATGAAATTATTTTCTTCTGTAAACGATATCTATGACCTGAAAGGTTCTGTTGAACAGGCACTGATTCATAAGGCAGATCCGTTTGCAAATCAAAGTCTGGGTAAAAACAAAACCCTGGGGCTGGTATTTTTGAATCCAAGTTTGCGTACCCGTTTAAGCACTCAAAAGGCAGCTTTGAATCTGGGAATGAATGTCATGGTGATGAATTTGGATAAAGAAGGTTGGGCATTAGAAACTGAAGACGGTGTTGTGATGAACGGCACAACGGTAGAACATATTCGCGAAGCAGCAGCAGTAATGGGTCAGTATTGTGATATTTTGGGATTCCGTTCTTTTCCTAAATTGCAGAATCGTGAGGAAGATTATAGTGAGGGTCTGTTCAATAAGTTCGTAAAGTTTAGTGGTGTTCCGGTGGTTTCACTTGAGAGTGCAACGTTGCACCCTCTGCAGAGCTTTGCCGATTTGATCACCATCGAAGAAAATAAAAAGACTGCCAGACCTAAAGTGGTTTTAACCTGGGCACCCCATGTAAAATCTTTGCCTCAGGCTGTTCCTAACTCTTTTTCTGAGTGGATGTGCAGAGCACAGGCCGAGGGAATGATCGATTTTGTAATCACTCATCCTCAAGGACTTGAGCTCGCTGATAAATTTACTCCCGGAGCAAAAATTGAATATAATCAGGATACTGCTCTGCAGGGTGCTGACTTTGTCTATGCCAAGAACTGGTCATCTTACCATGATTATGGCAAAACCGTTCAGGGAGCAGAATCATGGATGATAACACATAAAAAACTGGAACAAACCAATAAGGCTAAGGTCATGCATTGTTTGCCTGTGCGTCGTGATTTCGAGCTATCTGCCGAAGTGCTAGATGGACCGCATTCGCTTGTGATCAAAGAAGCAGCTAATCGGGTATGGTCGGCGCAAACGATACTTAAAAATATGCTTGAGGCATTGAAATGAAACCTTTATATGTCATAAAAATTGGGGGGAATGTTATTGATGATTCCGAAAATCTGATGAATTTTTTGTCAGACTTTTCTGTATTGAAAGGCGATAAGATTCTGATACACGGTGGTGGTAAAATTGCCACCAAGCTTTCCGCGGACCTGGGTATCAAATCAAAATTGATTGAGGGGCGCCGGGTAACTGATGGAGAAACCCTCAAGATTGTAACCATGGTCTATTCTGGATTAATCAATAAAAATATTATTGCAGCTCTACAGAATAAACAATGTAATGCTATCGGACTTACAGGGGCTGATGGAAATTTTATACGAGCAAAAAAACGTCCTCAGGTGAAGGTATATTCAGAAGAAAAAGATGCTGATATACTAGTTGATTATGGTTTTGTAGGTGATCTGGATGATACATCTGTTGATTCAGAGGCGCTTTCTAAGCTATTAGAAGCAGGCTTTACCCCTGTTTTTTCTGCGATCACGCATGATGGCAAAGGACAACTACTGAATACCAATGCAGATACAATTGCATCTATAATTGCGGTTTCAATGTCAAAAATCTATGAAACATCACTTATTTATTGTTTCGAAAAGGCTGGGGTGTTAATGAATGTAGAGGATGATAGCACACTGATTAAATCGATAAATCCATCTTACTATCACGAATTGAAGAGGCAGGGAATTATCAGCGAAGGTATGATACCCAAACTCGATAATGCTTTTGAAGCGATTGAGCAAGGATTGAAAGAGGTTTGTATAGGAAAATCAGACTCCTTATCCTCATTAAATGAACATAATTTTGGAACAAGATTAACTAAGTAATATGAGCACATCGAAGAAAACAGCAATTTTAGGAAGCGGTAATATTGGTATGTCACTGGCTAAAGGCCTGGTAAAATCTGATTATTGCCTACCTGGAGACATTACGCTTACTCGCCGTAATGTTCAGCATTTATCAGTACAGCAACAATTGGGCTACAAGGTGAGCGAGGATAACTTCTTAGCTGTTACAGACTCGTCTGTCATTATTCTTGCTGTTTTACCCCAGCAACTGAATATTTTGCTCGAAAAAATTGCAGGGGCAATTGATCCTGCTAAGCATCTGGTAATCTCTGTGATTTCGGGAGTTAGCTGTGCGGATATTCGTGCCAAACTGGGTAATAATGTTCAGGTGGTTAGGGCAATGCCTAATACAGCGATTGCTATCGGTGAATCAATGACCTGCATTGCATCTGATAATGCTGAGGCTGAAAATATGGCAGAGGTTACCAAAATGTTCAAGACTGTAGGTGAAGTGATCAAGATCAATGAAGAACTGATGACGTCGGCAACAGCTTTATGTGCTTGTGGAGTAGCTTTCTTTTTGAGAGCTGTTCGTGCAGCATCTCAGGGAGGTGTTGAAATTGGTTTTCATGCTGATGAGGCACTCAGAATGGCCGCTCAAACTGCAAAGGGAGCAGCCTCTTTATTGCTGGAGTTGAGTAGTCACCCGGAGCAGGAAATTGATAAGGTTACTTCTCCAAAGGGTTGTACCATTGCCGGATTGAATGAAATGGAGCATAATGGTTTTAGTTCATCCATGATTAAAGGGATTAAATTGTCGGCACAGAAGGCCGGTGAATTATATACAAACGACTAAAAAAAATGGCCAATAAACTGTTTGATGACAGTGTTGATTTATTGCGTAAGCTGATCAGCATCCCTTCTTTAAGTAAAGAAGAGCAGAAAACTGCCACGGTAATTGAGCAGTTTTTGGAGGATCGTGGAGTAAAAACTCATCGAACAGTCAATAATGTCTGGGCATATAATGAGCATTTTGATTTAAAAAAGCCAACAATTTTGCTCAATTCGCATCATGATACAGTAAAGCCAAATCCAGGATACTCTAAAGACCCATTTGCAGCCGAGATCATTGATGGTAAGTTATTTGGTTTGGGTAGTAACGATGCGGGAGGATCCTTGGTTTCATTGATTGCAGCTTTCCTACATTTTCATGGGCAGGAAAATTTAAAATATAACCTATGCCTGGCAGCAACAGCTGAAGAAGAAATTTCGGGAAAGAATGGGATTGAACTGGTCATTCCTGAATTTGGCTTACTGGAATTCGCCATTGTTGGCGAACCTACATTGATGGATCTTGCTATTGCTGAACGAGGCTTAATGGTTCTTGACTGTGTTTCACAGGGTATAGCTGGTCATGCTGCGCGCGAAGAAGGTGATAATGCCATTTATAAGGCAATAAAAGATATTGAGTGGTTCAGAACGTATGAATTTGCAAAAAAATCAAGTTTGTTTGGACCGATAAAAATGACTGTCACAGTTATTGAAGCCGGCTCACAACATAATGTTGTACCAGCTGTGTGCAAATTTACTGTTGATGTGAGGGTTACCGATGCCTATCGGAATGAAGAGGTGCTGAAAATCATTCGTCAGAATGTGAATTGCGAAGTTACTCCCCGTTCCACCCGCTTAAAATCATCTTCTATTAGCGAGGATCATTCGATAGTAAAGGCTGGAATTTCTCTAGGAAGAAAAACGTATGGTTCTCCTACCACTAGTGATCAGGCCTTACTGGATATTCCTTCATTGAAGATTGGTCCGGGAGATTCAGCCAGGTCGCATATGGCTGATGAGTTCATATATTTGGATGAAATTGAACAGGGGATTGATCTGTACATCCAATTAATTGATAAAATTGTGTGATGGGAAAAGATCTGAATTTAAGTTTAGAAACTGTTAGCGCATTGTTAGGCCAGCACATGAAAATCCACAATGGATATAGTAGGGATACTGTTTCTTACAGTATTTTGATTCCAAAAGGGAAGGCACAAAAAAACAATATTTTACAAATTTCAAAGTGATACTATGAGCAAGCTCTGGCAAAAAGATACAAAAACCGAAGGTTCAGTAGAAAAGTTTACAGTAGGAAATGACAGAGAACTAGATAATCAGCTTGCTGCTTTTGACGTTTTAGGCTCACTGGCGCATACCCGAATGCTTGAAAGTATAGGTCTTTTAGATAAAAATGACCTGGATCAGGTTCAGGCCGGCTTGAAAGTACTATTCAAAGAAATTAAAGAAGGTAAATTTAGTATTGAGGCTGATGTAGAAGATGTACATTCACAAGTTGAGCTAGTGCTTACCCGCAGGGTTGGAGATGCCGGAAAGAAGATCCATAGTGGAAGATCACGTAATGATCAGGTTCTGGTAGACCTTAAACTATTTTTTAGAAGTGAAATTCAGGGTATCGTTAAAAATACGGAACTGCTTTTTAATCAACTGATCAATCAGAGTGAGGAGCATAAGAATAAATTACTTCCAGGATATACTCATTTGCAGATCGCAATGCCCTCTTCTTTCGGACTATGGTTTGGTGCTTATGCCGAGAGTCTTGCTGATGATATGGAGCTGATGCTTGCTGCCTGGAAGGTATGTAATAAAAATCCATTAGGTTCAGCTGCCGGATATGGATCCTCTTTTCCTTTGAACCGTACCATGACCACCGAGTTATTAGGTTTTGATTCGCTGAACTATAATGTAGTTTATGCACAAATGGGCCGTGGAAAAACTGAACGGATTCTGGCACAGGCAATGTCATCAGTGGCGGCAACTCTTGCAAAACTGGCAATGGATGCCTGTCTTTTCATTAATCAGAATTTTGCATTTATTAGTTTTCCGGATGAGCTGACAACCGGTTCGAGCATCATGCCACATAAGAAAAACCCGGATGTTTTTGAACTGATCCGTGCAAGATGTAATAAGATACAGGCTTTACCCAATGAGATCGCTCTGATGACCACAAACTTGCCTTCAGGATACCACCGTGATCTTCAATTGCTGAAGGAAAATCTATTTCCGGCATTTAAGTCTTTGAATGAGTGCTTGGAAATGACCGCCTTCATGCTTCAGTCTATTCGAATTAAAGAGGATATTCTGAAAGATGAGAAATATGCTTATTTGTTCAGTGTTGATGCGGTAAACGCAGAAGTATTGAATGGTGTACCATTCCGTGAAGCCTATAAAAATGTTGGTATAGCCATTCAAAAGGGTGAATTTAAAGCACCTTCAAGTGTAAAACATAGCCATGAAGGCAGTATTGGGAATTTATGTAATGAGCAGATTCGCGACTCCTTTAATGGGGTCTTATCCGGATTTAATTTTGAGAAAGTTGAAAAAGCTATCCGTGCACTAATTGCTTGATATTAAATAAAAGAATTGTAATAAATAGGTTCTTAGTTGATCCAAAATAGAATGAATATATCCAGATTAGCAAATACACTTGAGGGTTCAGAAATTATAAAAATTGCCGGCGAGATCAATGAGCTTAAGCGCAAAGGTGAACAGATTGCTAACTTAACTATCGGTGATTTTGACGCTAATATTTATCCGATTCCGGATGAGCTGAAAACAGGAATTGTAGATGCATATAAAGATAATCAGACTAATTATCCACCCGCCGAGGGTGTTGCTGTGTTGCGTGAGAATGTTTCGGCATTTTTGAAGGAGCGCTTCGGATTGGAATATAACAGCAAGCAAATTTTGGTTGCGGGTGGCTCTCGTCCTTTGATTTATGGCACCTATATGGCATTAATTGATCCTGGGGATAAAGTGATTTTCCCAACGCCATCATGGAACAATAATCATTATTGTCGCTTTACAGGTGCAGAACAAGTTCCTGTGATCACATCTGCGGATAATAATTTTATGCCTAAGGCTGACGATATCAGGCCTCATTTAAAAGGTGCAACACTACTTGCATTATGTTCTCCATTGAATCCAACCGGAACCATGTTTGTTAAAAAGGATCTCGAAGAGATCTGTGATCTGGTCATCGAAGAAAATAAGAGCCGTTCGGCAGATGAAAAGCCATTGTATATCATGTACGATCAAATCTATTCTCTCCTTACTTTT
This sequence comes from Sphingobacteriaceae bacterium, assembly GCA_947479815.1. GTDB lineage: Bacteria > Bacteroidota > Bacteroidia > Sphingobacteriales > Sphingobacteriaceae > Daejeonella. The sequence goes on along the minus strand of CANKAT010000040.1, from coordinate 3,878 downwards.
GGCAATCAGTTTCATTATGACCCAGTAAGCCTTAGACCTGAGTTGAAAGATCATGTAATTTATATTGATGGGATATCTAAATGTCTTGCTGCAACAGGAGTACGGGTTGGCTGGGCTTTTGGTCCGGAGCAGGTGATTGATAAGATGAAAACTATAGTAGGTCATGTGGGAGCATGGGCGCCTAAGCCAGAGCAAATTGCTACAGCTAAATTTCTAACCCAGCCAGTGGAATTAAATACCTTTTTGACCGTCTTCAAAGCGAAGGTTCAAAAAAGCTTAGATGCACTTTACCAGGGAATAATCCAGTTAAAGGCAGATGGCTTCGCAGTGGATGCCATTAATCCAATGGGTGCAATTTATCTGACAGTAAAAATTGATTATATCGGAAAAACTGCACCAGAAGGTGAGATTTTGAAAAATAGTGCAGATGTTAATTTTTACTTGATTAGGGAGGCTAAAATGGGTATTGTGCCTTTTTCGGCCTTCGGTACTAACAATAGCGTGAATTGGTTTAGAGCTTCTGTTGGAGGTTGTTCTCTTGAAGATATTCAGCAAATGATCCCAAGAATGAGACTAGCGCTCAGTAAGTTAAAATAAGGGTAAACCAAGAATGTCACTCTTTCAGAATTTTGCAAAGCTTGTATTGCAATTAATTTATTTCGTAATATCATTCTTAGTAAAATAAATGACCAGCTAGTATTTATCATTTGTCAAGATAAAGCAGCATTTTGGATTGATTTTAATTAATTTGTACAAAAAACTATACATGCTTTTAGGCACTCTTTATCTTATTCCCGTTCCATTGGCAGAAAATGCATCTGCAAAATCATTTACTCCATACCTTGTTGAAACCATTAATCACATCAATGAATATATCGTTGAAAACAGTAAAACTGCGCGCAGGTTTCTTAAGGAGGCTGGAATAAAAACCCCCCAAAGTGAACTTATTATTCATGATTATGGCAAGCATAACAGAGATGGTAATATTCACGAATTTTTTAAAGGCTTGTTATCGGGTAAAGATGTGGGTCTGATGAGTGAGGCTGGCTGTCCGGGCGTTGCTGATCCTGGAGCAGAAATTGTGGCCTTTGCCCATTCAAAAGGGATAAAAGTTGTTCCATTGGTTGGACCCAGTTCAATATTACTGGCATTGATGGCTTCAGGTTTTAGCGGACAAAGTTTTACATTTCATGGTTATTTGCCCATTGATAAGTTGCAACGAGCCAATAAGGTTAAGGAGTTAGAAGGCGTTGCAGAGCGACATAGCCAGACTCAGATGTTCATTGAAACTCCATTCCGCAACGATTCGATGCTAGAGGAAGTCTTAAAAAGTTGTAAACCCGAAACAAGATTATGCATTGCCTGCGATCTGACCTCGGATAGTGAATTTATTCAGACAAAAACTATCAGGGAATGGAAGCTGAAAATTCCCCAATTGCATAAACGGCCTGCTATATTTCTGTTGTTTAAGAAATAGTAAGAAGAGTAATTCGTACTTTTTGTTTGATTGTTCAATTTGATGACAACATTAACGTCATCTCGAACACGTTAAATGGTTTCCCTTTTAAAAACTTTGAATCGTGGAGAGATCTGCTGATCAGATCTCTGTTTTACTCAACAGATTCCTATCGTTCCTCATTCGGAATGACGTCCATTTTAACGTTTTTTCAATCACCTGCGCCAAGTTTTAATTAAGCGATACTGTTGAGAGGTATAGAAATCCGTTGATTATAACTTTAATTTATTCATCTTGATTTTCTACCAACCTAATTGGGATAAAAATTTGGTTATGAATAGATTAATCCGGCTATCAACCATGTATCGTTTCCGATTTCCCGTAATTTTGTATAACCTTAGCTTCATACTCTAGAAATTCTTTCCAGCGTTTTTCTACATCGATTCCTTCAGCATATTTTCTAGCAAGCCCAATGAACATGGTATAATGCCCGGCTTCACTGACCATCAGTTCATAATAGAACTTGGAAAGTTCTTCATCATTGATATGCTCAGACATAACTTTGAAACGTTCACAGCTTCGGGCTTCGATCATGGCAGAGAATAAGAGTCGGTCAATCAATTGATCATGTCTGCTTCCGCCTTTAATTATAAATTGTAAGAGTTCATTTACATAATGATCTTTTCGTTCTCTGCCAAGAACAAAGCCCCTGGCAAGGATCAGATCATGTACCCTTTTAAAATGATCCATTTCCTCCTGTACCAAGAGGGCCATTTCCTGTACTAGGTCAGACAGATTTGGATTTTGAACGATCAGCGTAATAGCATTGCTGGCAGCCTTCTGCTCGCAAAAGGCATGGTCAGTCAAAATCTCCTCAATATTACTTTCAACCACATTCTTAACCCATAGCGGATCGGTTGGGAGTTTCAGTTTAAGTATCGTTTTTTCGTTGCTCACAGGATGTTTATAATTTTTCCATCGTCTTTAATACCGGGATAATTTAGAATATTAACGATATAAATTCTTGCTTTCGATGAATTTAAGCACTTTGTCAGGTACAAAATAGTGCACATTCTTTCCTTCTTTAACAGCTTTCCGAATAAATGTGGCAGATAATTCCATGAGAGGAGTTTCTGTAATTGTTATGGAAGGATGGTTTTTGTATTCTAGTATTTCAAACCCGGGTCTTGGATAGATATAAATAGGATAATCACGTAGAATCACTTCATAATTTTTCCATTTTTTGATTGAGGTTAAATTATCTGAGCCCATGATTAAACTGAATTCATGCTCTGGGTATTTTTCATGAAGAAAAGCTAGAGTATCAATGGTATAAGATGGTTGGGGAAGTTTTAGTTCCACATCGCTAACCCTGATATTCAATGTTTCTTCTGTTGCGAGTTTCGTCATTTCCAGCCGATCATACATATTGATCAGGTCGCTCTTTTCTTTCAAAGGATTATGAGGAGAAACCACCAGCCAAACCTGCTCAAGGCCAGTGTAGTTCGCCATATAATTGGCTATAATCAGATGGCCAATATGAACGGGATTGAATGAGCCGAAGAATAATCCTATTTTCATATGCCTAGAGATTTGAGATATGAGATATGAGAAAAAAGATATGAGATATGAGAAAGCCCGACATCCTATTTGAATTATTAAGCAAGAAATTCTGTAATTAGCTTTTCAGCCTCTTTACAGGCCTTTTCCAATTCGTAATTTTTTAATATCACATCAAACTGATCAGCATATTTTAGCTCTTTGTCAGCTTTTTTAATTCGTTCAGCTAACTTTTCCGGTAGATCTGTCCCCCGGCCTGTGAGCCTTTCAATTAAAACTTCTAATGATGGAGGTTGAACAAATACAGCTAATGCGCTATCACCGTATTTTTTCTTTAAGTGTAGTCCGCCGATCACATCAATATCAAAAATCACATGTTTACCTTCAGCCCAGATCCGCTCAATCTCAGCCCTGAGTGTTCCATAAAAAGTTCCGGCATAAACTTCTTCAAACTCAACAAACTCTTTCTGTGCAATCTTATGAAGAAAACTTTCCTGACTGATAAAATAATAGTCTTGCCCATTAATCTCCTCCCCACGTTGCTCCCTTGTTGTAGCTGAAATTGAAAAGGAAAGATCAGGCATCACTTTTAATAAATGATGTACAATCGTGGTTTTACCTGCACCTGAGGGGGCTGAAAATATGATTAGTTTACCGTTCACTAGATTTGAGTAATGAGTAATGAGTAATAAGTAATAAGTAATAAGTTTTAAGTACTAAGTAATAGGTAATAAGTAATAGGTATTAAGTACTAAGTAATAAGTTTTAAGTACTAAGTTTTAAGTACTAAGTATTAAGTACTAAGTATTAAGTACTAAGTATTAAGTATTAAGTTTTAAGTAATGAGCATTAAGTTTAGTTT
>CANKAT010000039.1 GCA_947479815.1 Sphingobacteriaceae bacterium | reverse complement strand
TTCTTCGCAGCAGTTCATCCTAGTTTCCGCACCCCATGGAAAACTAATTTATTTTTTCTTGTTTTTGTAAGTCTTTTCGCTGGTTTAGTGCCGGTATCAGATTTAGGACATATGGTAAGTATCGGCACATTGTTCGCCTTTACCTTAGTATGTATCGGAATTATGGTTCTACGTAAATCACTGCCAGATGTGGTCAGACCATTTAGAACTCCATGGGTACCTTTTGTACCTATCATGGGAATTATAGTTTGTGTGTATTTAATGTACACTTTGCCGGCAGCAAGCTGGTACCGTCTAGGAATTTGGATGTCAATTGGAGTAGTAATTTACTTTATCTACGGCAAGAAGCACAGTAAAGTTCGTGAACTGAGAGACGGGAAAATTGTTGAAAAAGACAGAGAGTAGTCTAAATCCACTAGTATAAAAAAGGTTTCAGAAATTTCTGAGACCTTTTTTTTTAATTAAAAGAAATAAAATTCCGATTTATACTATTAAAAAAATAAAGAATCACAAGCATGGAAAATTTCAACTATAACCAGATTCTATCTGTTACTATGATACTTTTTGCTATCATTGACATTCTGGGTTCAATTCCAGTTGTAATCTCTCTGCGTAATAAAGTTGGGCATATCCAATCAGAAAAAGCATCTATTGTAGCACTACTGCTCATGATATTTTTTCTCTTTATTGGAGAGGAAATGCTAAAAATAATCGGTCTTGATATTTCTTCTTTTGCGATTGCCGGTTCTGTGGTGATTTTTATTATTGCAATGGAAATGATATTAGGAATTAATTTATTTAAAGAAGAAGCTCCAGAAAGTGCATCTATCGTTCCATTAGCATTTCCCTTGATTGCAGGTTCAGGAACATTAACGACTCTCCTATCTTTAAAATCGGAATATGCCACTCAAAATATCATTGTCGGAATAATCCTGAATATGATCTTTGTATACATTGTATTAAAGAATACCATCTATCTGGAGAAAATACTAGGAAAAACCGGTTTAAATATCATGCGCAAAGCATTCGGGATCATCCTTTTGGCTATTGCCATAAAGCTGTTTAGAAATAACACGGGATTATAATTTAGATTATTTGTTATCGGGCTTAATTAAGCGAGCAACAAACATAGTATCCGCTTTTCTCGTGTATCCATTGATTAATTCTACAGCTTCTAGCTTCATTCCATGTTCAGACTGAAGAAAACTGACAACATCTTCATTTTCCTCTTTGAAAACTGAACAGGTAATATAGATTAGAGGTTTGCCAGATTTAAGATACTTTATTGTATTTCCGGCAATAGTCTTTTGCAAGTTTTGAAATCCTTTGATTTTATATTCCTCAAACTGAGTGATCATTTCAGGAGTTCTTCCCCATGTACCTGAACCACTGCAAGGAGCATCCAGAATGATGCCGTCAAACTCATAATGATGGAGTTCAGGATCAGGATTTGTGGTAAGATCAATTAATTTTTTTTGAAAGTTTCGTAAGCCTACTGCAATAAATCGTTCATCCAGATTATCTAGTACGCTTTCCCGTATATCTGAAACCACAAGCTTAATATCAGGCTGTTCAGAAAACAATAACAATGATTTACCACCCGAAGCTGCACAGGCATCCCACCAATGTTCATATCGACTTGGCTTGAAATAGTTCAAGGTGTGTTGAGAAGAGAGATCCTGAACTTCAAACGGTTTAACAGCATAACTTGAATCTGGAAATAATGAACCCAAGTTGGTTCCATTTGGCAATACAATAGTAAAATCTCCAATTTGTTTGTATTCAATACCACTATCAAAGAGTATTTTCAAAACATTGGACAGTGCCGCAGGATTTACCCGAATAAACAGGTCAGGCTGAATTAACAAAGAGGAAAGAAATTGATTTTCGTCAATTCCATCAGACAGATGGCTTGTAAAAGGGAAAATATCTGTTAATACCAAGCCTTCATTTACTTCTGAATAGGTTATCTTTTCATCAAGCGACAAATATATTTTATCATTCAAATCAGGACGAAAATGTTGAAGGAAAGGATTGTCTGATGCGCTGCACAAGAACTCTGCAAGGAAAAGTCTTTGCTCGATTGTTTTCTCTGACAAGGCCCGTCCTAATCTAAAATAATTGTACAACAACCTGGATGCCGATCGGCGATCTGTTGAGCCCATCTGCTTATTCTTCTTAAAAAAATCTGGCAGAAATTTAGTAATTGGCCTGTCTGCAGGGTAAGTATTGAGAACCTTTATAAAGGTTCTGAGCTGCTGTTCGGATCTCATTTTACCGGCTGAAGTTCAAAATTAGTATACCTGAGCAATATTAGCTCATTATTGATGTATCCAAATTTCGGATCTTTAGAAAACTTAAAAACAGTATGCAGGCCCTGATAAACGCTATCTTGTAGGTGATCCGCATAATCTTTTCCATACTTTTCAAGTAATCCTCCAAAATAATAGCCAATATCAAACCCTTTAAATGCATACTCTGAAGGCTCAATGTTATACTCATCCCGATAGCGTGCAATGAAATTTTTAACATTCTGTGCTTTATAATTCACGAAATATGAAGTGGAGATTCGTGATTTAAGAGCCTGCATCTTTTCCTGACTTAAATAGTTGGCTTTAATCCAGTTGGGGTGTCCAAATAACTCAATCTTATACCTTTGGTTTACCAGTTTATAGAGTTTATCTATTGCCGGCATAAGAAATAACCTATCAGCTGATGAAATGATTACCAAGTTAATTTTTGTAGGATCTAAATAGCTTTCAATCGCAATAGCATTTGGCCTTTCAATAATACGAAACTTGCCTCCCGAAATCTTGGTCAAAGCGCTCTTAAAAAAGAAAGAAAACTTTGCATCCTCTGTCTTTTGAGTATTAATCAATAGCACGTTGACCAATTCAGGTTTATAATTTAGGTGGATAAATTCAGCTATTTTCTGTCCGTGCTGATTAATAGTATTATTTACGGTAACGAGTCCCGGATTATTAAATTCAGCTGGCATCGATGCAGCCAAAGGTGATATCTGTAAAGTCTGGCCTAATTCCGAGAAATCTGCAAAGGTCTTGATTGCATCCGGAAAAACAGGGCCAATGATCAAGTCGTTACTTCTTACCGAACTAGCCATAGCCAGGTTTACCACTCTGGTTTCCTGACCTTGTGTATCAAATACCTGAAGATTAAAATGATGGCCGTTTATGATAAGCGAGTCGAGTGCAAGCATAAAACCCTGATAAAAATCTATCGCAAGATCAGCTTTTGCAACATCTTTGCGTCCGGCAGTATTGAGATTGATGGAATTTAATTCAAATGGCAGTAAAAGAGCTATAGAATGATTTATGCTCTTTTTTACAGTTACAATTTCTTTCTGTATCTCTCTTTCTACTGGCGAAAGGATTTCAACTGGCTTTGGGGCTATAATTTTCTTTGAGCATGCAGATAAAAGGATCAGCATGCTCAATAGTATTACAAAATTATTCCCACTCAATAGTCGCAGGCGGTTTGGAACTAATATCATACACAACTCTGTTAATTCCTTTTACATTATTAATTATTTCATTGGATATCTTAGCAAGTAGATCGTATGGCAAATGACTCCAATCTGCAGTCATCCCATCCACAGAACTTACAGCCCTTAAACAGATCACGTGCTCATAAGTTCTTTCATCACCCATAACGCCAACAGATTGTACAGGCAAAAATATAGCCCCTGCCTGCCAAACTTTATCATACCATCCTGAAGATTTAAGGTTACTGATATAAATAGCATCTGCTTCCTGAAGAATAGCCACCTTCTCTGGGGTAATATCATCTAAAATTCGGATAGCTAGCCCTGGTCCTGGAAATGGATGTCTGCCTAACAGTGCACTATCCATACCTAAGGTTTTACCAACTCTTCTAACTTCATCTTTAAATAAAGTATTTAAAGGTTCAACAACCTTAAGTTTCATAAAGTCAGGTAAACCTCCTACATTATGGTGTGATTTTATTGTAGCTGATGGACCTTTAACAGAAACTGATTCAATCACATCAGGATATATCGTACCCTGTCCTAACCATTTTACATCCTGAACTTCATGAGCAGCATCGTCAAACACTTCAATAAATACCCTGCCAATTGCTTTTCTCTTCGTTTCAGGATCCTTAATTCCGGCAAGTTGACTTAAAAATCGGTCACCGGCCCTTACCCCGCGAACATTAAGTCCCATATGCTGGTAAGAATCTAGAACCTGCTCAAACTCATTTTTACGCAATAAACCATTATCAACAAAAATACAATGAAGGTTTTTACCAATAGCCTGATGAAGCAGAACGGCAGCAACAGAAGAATCTACACCTCCAGACAATCCTAAAATCACTTTATCATTGCCAATTTTATCTTTGAGCGCCTGAATAGTGGTTTCAATAAAAGCATCAGGAGTCCAATCCTGATTACAAGCACATATATCTACCAGAAAGTTCTGAAGTAATTGTTTTCCATCTGTACTATGCGTGACTTCAGGGTGGAATTGAATGCCATAAACCTTTGAATTCTTAATATGGTAGGCAGCAACTTTTACAGAATCAGTACTGGCAATGATCTCAAAATTATCCGGTATTGAGGCAATGGTGTCTGCATGCGACATCCATGTTTGAGATCCTTTAGGGATATTTTTAAAGAGTGGATGTGTATGATCAATAAAATCAAGGCAAGCTCTGCCATACTCACGTGTGGAGGATGCTTTAACCTCCCCACCAGATTTTTGAGCTATATATTGTGCCCCATAACAAATACCAAGAATAGGAAATTTTTGTTGCAGCTCTTCTATGTCAACCTGAGGAGCATCTTCCTGTCTAACTGAATAAGGGCTTCCAGAAAGGATGACTCCTTTAACAGAACTATCAAACTCTCCAGAGGAGTCCTTGAGGACAGGAAGGTGATTAAATGGATGTATCTCGCAGTATACGTTTAGCTCTCTGACTCTACGTGCAATAAGTTGAGTGTATTGCGACCCGAAGTCAAGAATGATGATTTTTTCTTGCATGGGCAAAGATAACTTTTTTGTACAGAGGCAGAAAGTATTATGAGAAACCTTTAAAGGTTTTTATCACATTTTTATAAAACTCAGTTCATTATTCCGTATAGAGCACCGCCCTTATCACACATACTGTCAACTTTTTTCTCCACTTGCGCATCTTTGATGAGTTCAGAAGCGTGATGTTGCTTAATGCGGGCATCGATAATCATTGGCCCACTACAACCCCAATGTTTATGCTCGATAAATGAGTTAATGCCATAAATATCATGCGAAGGATTACTTCTAGTAAAGCTTACCCAGACAAAATTATTAATTGTTTTAGCTACAAAACCTGCATCATCACACATGATAAAAAGCGGCAAGCCATCTAGATCAGCAGAAGCTAATGCATTATTCAGAATTTTTATTTCACTCTCAGTTTGTTCATAACTTAAAAATGGAGGAGCTTCAATTGCTAAAACACCTGGCATAACCATTTTAAATTGATCAAATGGCCTTGGTAAAATAAAGGAATCAGGCAATTCTGTCCATAAGGCGCGTTTTTTTTCTCCTGCAGCAGCAATTACAATCTTTGAACCAGAATTAATATCAGTACCACTATAATCAAGGGTATCCATAGTTGTTCTGGTATAAAAATGCAAATCGCGACTTAGATCAATGCGTTCCAGTATGTGTTTAATAAAACCTGAAATATCACTTGTTTTAAGGGAAGGGTTGTCTTCCTTGCTAGAAATAAATAAATATTTAGCAAGACTAAGCTGACTTTTACCTAAAATATGATTAGCTATAGTCAAAATTTCCTGAGGCTTTCTTTCCTTAAGATAAGGAGTGTATCGTTCGCTACCAATAGCAAATAATAATGGATGTACACCAGCTGCATCAACTGCATTAACTTCATGAAGGCCCGGAATTTCTTTTGGAATAGCAGATCCGGTAATATCATGAATCAATGCACCAAAACTAGTATCCTCCTGTGGGGGTCGGCCAACTACAGTAAATGACCAAATTGCATGTTTACGATGATAAACATTACGAACCTTCAGTAAAGGAAATAGGTGTTTAAGACTATAATAGCCCAAATGATCACCAAATGGCCCCTCAGGTTTATTCTGACCAGGCTCAACGGTACCTGTTATCACAAAATCAGCATCTGATGAAATGCAGAAGCCTTCTGAATCATAAAAATATCGAAAACGACGGTTGCCAAGAGCTCCGGCAAATGTCATTTCAGATAAGCCCTCAGGCAAAGGCATCACTGCTGCTAAAGGATGTGATGGTGGTCCACCCACAAAAATACTAACCTTTAACGCCTTACCTTTTGCATTAGCTTTAGTCTGATGAACACCAATTCCACGATGCAACTGGTAATGAAGACCTATTTCTTGATTCTGAATATATTCATTCCCGCCAAGCTGGATACGGTACATCCCTAAATTTGCATTCATAATACCAGGTTTATCAATATCTTCTGTATAAACCTGAGGCATTGTTACAAAAGGGCCGCCATCCATTGGCCAATTTACTATCTGAGGCAAGGCTGAGATACTTGTTTTGCCAAATTTAACAGGAGAAAAAAGGCCATTCTTCCAGGGCAAAGCAGAAAATGCAGTCATGCCTGCACCTGCATATTTCAATGGATTTTTTAATGCTTTTAATGGGTCAGACTTCAAATCGACCAGGGTCTTAATGGCATCAAGAGTATCCCTGAACATAAATTTAGATCTTTCCAAAGTTCCGAACAAGTTTGATACTGCAGGAAACTTACTGCCTTTAATATTCTCAAAAAGTATCGCCGGACCTGCATTTTCAAAAACACGTAAATGTATTGCAGCTGCCTCTAGATAAGGATCTACCTCTTCTTTTATCCGGATGAGATGTCCATTTTTTTCAAGATCAGAAACACATTCAGCGAGACTTTTATACCCCATGAGTTAAACTAAAAAACACCATTAAATTAGAATGCAATTTATGAAATTGTGGTTCAGGAAATTGAGTGTTTGAAATTTATGTTTAAAAGATTACAATTTGGTATCGTACTTCTTACATTCAATACCAAATTTAATTAAAAAGTCAACACCTTCGTCACTTGGAAGCCCCTTATATTCGGCATAAGAAGCCTTATACCAAACCTTTTTAATGCCAGATGAATATATGATCCTTGCACAGGAAATGCATGGAGAAAGCGTTAAATAGAGTGTTGTGCCCTCTAAAGACATGCCGTTCTTGACAGCATAAAGAATTGCATTTTCTTCAGCATGCAATGCAAGTGAGCAACTATTCTTTGAATCGCGTGGGCAGCCAGTATCAGGCCATTCTTCATCACAATTATGAGTACCTGCAGGAGGCCCGTTATAACCGATTGAGATGATCCTAGTGTCTTTAGTTAAAACAGCACCGACCTGGGCTTTCACGCAATGTGAGCGTGAAGCCAGGTCGGTTGCTAGATTCATAAATATCAAGTCGAAGCTTGGTTTTCCCTTCATTAATGTGATGCTTCTACGTCAAGTTTACTCACATCAATTCCTTGTTTTTTCAATTCTGAACTTACTTTGATAGCAAAGTATGCCAAATAAGCAAAACATAGAAAAGGAATGATATAAGAGAAGTGAATACCACTGGTATCCGCTAGAATTCCCTGAACTGGAGGAATGATCGCACCACCTAAGATCATCATAATAAGGAATGCAGATCCCTGTGAAGTGTATTTACCTAAACCTGTAATAGCAAGAGCAAAAATACATGGCCACATAATGGAACATGCAAGTCCGCCGGTAAGAAATGCATAAATAGCAACCTGGCCAGTAGTTAATAGTCCGATGACCATTGCTACCGCTCCTAAGACACCAAAGGTTAGTAGCGTCTTAGCAGGCTTATCCTGACTATAGAAAAATCCGGCAATCAAAATAACCAGGCAGACTCCATAGATAAAAAATTGCTGAACTGAAGTCCCATTTAAATGATTTACAAATAAAATTAATGAGAATGCGATAAAAGGCATAACGATGGTAAGAATGGTTTTTGTGGTTTTTGACAATTTAAATGCACTTACAGCACCAGTCCAACGACCAATCATCATACTTCCCCAATAAAGTGAAATAAATGGAGCGATTTCAGAACCAGAATAACCTCCAAATTCAGGTAACTGCAATAATGACCCCATATTACTCTGTATAGTAACTTCAACTCCTACATAAGTAAAGATTGCGATCATACCTAAAATAAGCTGAGGATAACCCATGGCACCCCATCCTGCCTTATCTTTTCCTGCTGATCTTAGTGATAATAATAGGGTCAAAATCATGATGAACAAAGAAAGATAAACAAATACTGAAATATCTACACCTGTGGCGTCCGCAATAGGATTTGCAGCAAGGATCAACAGGAATGCGACGAAAATAATAAATAAAGGCAGATTTGTTTTCCCGCTTGCTTCAACTTTTTCATCGCTAGTTACTTTAGGAAGTTTTGAAACCCAGAAAAAAAGTGCAACTGCTAGGAATAAACCTGCTAAAATATAGTAAAGTGTATTTATTGACGCAATTTCAACTTCCTTTGGAACTGCAGCCGTTGCTGTACCAAAAAGAATAACACTCACGGCTATAGGGCCTAAAATACCCCCTAAATTGTTCACGCCACCAGCCAAATTCAATCGGTTAGCACCAGTAACTGGACTTCCCAGTGCCACAACGAATGGATTGGCAGCAGTTTGCTGAAGTGAAAATCCAATTGCAACAAAGAAAAAAGAAGTCAGTATGAATGAAAAAGAACCTGAGTCAACTGCAGGAATCATCATTAATGCCCCGCCTGCTGAAATAACAAGGCCTAAAGCAATACTGTTCTTGTACCCTAACTTATTTAGGATATCAACCTTAATAATTTTTGAGGCATAAAACAAAATAAGAGAGCCAATAAAATAACCTCCATAAAATGTAAAGTCAATTAACTGCGACTCAAATTGTGTTAAATTAAAGTGGGTTTTACAGAATGGGATAAAAATACCATTACTTGCAGCCAAAAAACCCCAGAAGAAAAACACTGTAATCAGCGTATATAATGCTGAAGCATAATTTTTTTGTGAATTGTTATCCATAGCTAATTTTGTATGTTTTAAATAATTATCTAACATAAATTAATTTTCTCATATCTCTAAGTTTTAAATGTTTTTATCATTGATAGAGTAAAATTCTTTGATTTTAGGTTAATTTGTACTTTCAATAAATCAATAGAAATTCGGAATGATAGAATCGATCATCTCAGGAATTAGTTTGGGATTTGTACTTTCTTTTTTAACAGGACCAGTTTTTTTTGCGCTGATTAAAACCAGCATTGAAAAAGGCTTCAATGCAGGAATCTCGCTAGCAGCAGGAGTTGTGGTTTGTGATGTATTTTATGTTGCTCTCACCATTTATGGCACTTCCTTTTTAGCCTTAGAGAACATTTATAGGATGCAGATTGGAATAGCTGGTAGCATTATTTTATTCAGTATAGGAATTTATTATCTGTTTAAAAAAGTCAAGGTCAATTTTGAGCAAAACGCCTCAAAAAAACATTATACGGGTTATTTTCTCAAGGGCTTTTTCATGTGCATTTTTAATCCGGCAATCCTGCTCTATTGGTTGAGTGTTACAAGTGGAGTAATTTCAATGTCTGGAAAAATAAAACCTGCTGACATCCTTCCATTTTACGGTTCAATATTGATCACACAATTTAGCCTAGATGTGCTAAAAGCCTTTTATGCAAATAAATTAAGGTATAAAATCAAAGAAAAGACGATTGCTAATCTCAATAAAATTGCAGGAGTTCTTATCTTGATATTTGCCGCAAGAATAATCTACAACCTGCTTAGCGGACATTCCCTAATTTAGTTCTAAAATGAACCAAGTAGGAATCAAATAAGGCCAGAATTCAAAAAGAAAAAATCGAGATTTGAACAAAGCATTCTACGGAAATTAACAATTTCAATTTACATGCTACAATATTCAATTAATTTAATAAGCCCTTTGATTCTTTCCTTCCACCCAATTCATGAAGGCTTTATTCACTACCTTATTCCCACCCGGTGTTGGGTAGTTGCCAGAGAAATACCAATCGCCCAAATGAGATGGAATCGCTTTATGGAGATTGTCGAGAGTCTGATAAATAACTTTTACTTCAGCTTTTATATCTTTTGGAGTGATGATCTGTGCAATCCTGTCTGATATTTCTTGATCTGTAAACTGGCTGTATATTTCCTGGACATAATTTTTTACCTGTTTATTGCCTAGCTTTTCTGATTCAATACAATTGCTATAAACACGTTCAATTACATCTTCTCTTCCGGTTTCTCTCAACAAAGATATGGTTGCTTCAAATGCAACAAACTCGCCCATTCTTGACATATCTATCCCATAACAATCCGGATATCTGATCTGTGGAGCAGAAGAAACTACAATAATCTTTTTAGGGCCTAAACGGTCGAGGATCTTTAGAATACTTTGTTTAAGGGTAGTGCCTCTAACAATCGAATCGTCAAGAATGACCAGATTATCTGCACCTTTGTTGATCAGTCCGTAGGTTGTATCATAAACATGGGCAACCATATCCTGCCTATCAGCATCCTGGGTAATAAACGTTCTGAGCTTAACATCCTTAATTGCAATTTTTTCTATTCTGGCAGTCAGGTTCAATACTTCTTCAAGTTCAGAATCAGATATTTTATCGGCTCTATTTAATAAAGTATCTTTTTGAAAATCTCTTAGATATTTATGAACACCTTCAACCATCCCATAAAAAGCTACTTCTGCTGTATTGGGAATATAGGAAAATACTGTGTTTTTAAGATCATCATTGATGGCATTGAATATCTGCGGGCAAAGATATAGCCCAAGTTGCTTTCGTTCCTTATAAATGGAGGCATCACTTCCTCTTGAGAAATAGATCCGCTCAAATGAGCATGATTTTTGTTCTTCAGGTTCTCTAAACTGCTCTTCACTTACCTTCCCATTCTTTTTAATAATAAGGGCATAACCAGGTTTAATTTCCTTTACTGATTCTAGAGGAACATTAAATGCAGTTTGTATAGCTGGCCTCTCAGAAGTAACAATCACAATTTCATCATCATGATAGTAGAATGCTGGCCTGATTCCTACTGGGTCACGCATTACAAACGCATCGCCATGACCAAAAATACCGCTAATTGTATATCCACCATCCCAGGTCTTAGCAGAACGTCGTAGGATTGAAGCTACATCAATATGCTCTGCAATCTGGTGGCTGATCTGCTCATTAGAGAAGCCTTCATTTTTGTATTTATCAAACAATATTTGATTCTCATCGTCTAAGAAGTGTCCGATCTTTTCAAGAACGGTAACGGTATCTGTTCTTTCTTTAGGATGCTGCCCCAATTCAAATAACTGTTCCAAAAGTTCATCGACATTGGTCATATTAAAATTACCACTTACTACCAGGTTTCTGGTCATCCAGTTATTCTGACGTAAAAAAGGGTGACAACTTTCAATACTATTTTTGCCATGAGTTCCATAGCGTAAATGACCCATGAGTACTTCACCAGTAAAACTGATATTCTCTTTCAGCCAATCCGTATCCTGAAGAAGTTCAGGGCTTTCTTTATGAACATCGGCAAACTTTTTTTGAACATACTCAAAGATCTCTGCAACCGCATTCGCTCCCATTGCCCGATGGCGACTTATGTAGCGCTTGCCTGGCTGTACATCTAGTTTAATAGTTGCAATACCAGCTCCATCCTGCCCTCTATTATGCTGTTTTTCCATCAGCAAATACAATTTATTCAAACCATACAGGGCGGTACCATATTTTTCCTGATAATAAGATAAAGGCTTTAAAAGACGGATAAGTGCGATGCCGCATTCATGTTTGATTTGGTCACTCATAAGTAGTTCTGAGATTTCAAAAATAGATATTTAATCCCTAAGAAGCCAAGGAAAAAATGCTGAAAATCATCAGCCGATCGTATTAATTCAAAAGAAGTATACATAGGCCTCAGAATCAAAGGAATTGTTGAATAAGTGAAGGAAAAACTAATAGTAGAAGTAATAAAAATGCTAAAAACATGCTAAGATAAGCTTTGGCAGTTATAGAAATTCTTACATCAGAACTAATGGATTCTTTTAAATATGCATTTAAAGGAATTTTAAAATAGTAGAATAAAGATACCAGGGTACTGATCGCAGCTAGTATAATCATAACCAAAATTATTAATGAACCTGATGAGTTATAAGCGTCTAATGCGGTTGAGAATACTAAAAACTTTGCGGTAAATCCGACGGTAGGAGGTAAACCTGTTAGGGATACCAAAACAAATACGAAACAAACCATTAACACACTAAATTGCCTGCCAAGCCCCCTATAGTCTTCCAAATTTTGTTTCCCGGTTTGTTCTTCAATCTCATCTACAATTAAAAATGCTGCCATATTCATGATCACATAAATAAACATGTAAAAAATAAGTGCATTATATCCCTGCCCAGGGGCTACAAACAGAGCCATAAACATAAACCCTGTATGCCCTATTGACGAATAAGCAAGCATACGTTTGGTATTATTTTGCCAAATCGCAGCAAAGTTTCCAAGCACCATACTTGCAATAGCTATTGAAGCTACTATTAATTTGATGTCTAAAAATGTATGATTAAGTGCTTTAATTAACACGATAAACTTAATTAGCAGGGCAAAGCCAGCAATTTTTGGAGCTGTAGATAGAAAAGCAGTGACTGGCGTTGGTGCTCCTTCATAAACATCGGGTGCCCAGAAATGAAGCGGAACAACAGCTAATTTAAACGCAACTCCAATCAGCACCATGGTCAAGGCAAGGCCTAAAGCCATGGGTGGGATATTATTTAATCCGGAAATAAAGCTAGGATCATTCAAATACAGGCTACCCGTATATCCATATAAAAGCGAAATACCATAAAGCATAATAGCAGAGCATACTGCACCAAATAATGCATATTTCATAGAGGCCTCACTTTGTTTTTGATCACCCGAAATATAGCCTACCATTAAATAAGATCCCAATGACACCATCTCTAAAGCCATAAATACCATCAGTAAATTAGCTGACATGGCCATTAGGTTCATTCCAAGATGAACAGCAAGGAGAATAGCATAAAGATCACTGGTACCTTTTTCATGAAGCAGCAGGGAACGATTATACCTTATAAACAAAACAAACAATAAACTGACCAGGCAGAAAAGAATCTTAAAGAGAATTGAAAGATGATTCATAATCAACATTCCGCCAAATAAAGACGTGTTTTCTACATTAAGGAACGTAAAACTTTGAACCATTACAAGCAATACAATACCGATTGTTAAACCAAAACTTAACTGAGAAAATCGTTTAGATAAAAATAGGTCTGACAAAATCACAAGAAGGAATCCAACCGCCAAGGTTACCTCAGACTGGAAATACGCTAAGCTTGAAATCGTATCATTAATTGAAGAAGATATTACCGGTAAATATTCGTTCATCATCCGGAAATTAATTGAACAAAGGCTAAAACAGAAGCATTCATTTTATCAAATAGCAAAGAAGGAAAAATCCCGAGTGCTAGAGCCAATGCTACCAGAGGTATTAAAGCTAATTTTTCACGTGCATTAACATCACTAAGTTTGGAGAACCAATCCGCAGCTCCTTTTAAGCGTGGCTGCCCAAAGAACATACGCTGTAAGGTCCAGAGGAAATAAGCAGCACTCAACAGAATCCCTATTGAAGCTACTAAAGACATCCAGCGAGGAATAAGTCCATTTACCTGCTCAGAAGTAAAGGCGCCTATTAAAGTAAAAGCTTCGGCCATAAATGCAGAAAAACCAGGTAAACCCAAGGATGCGAAAAAAGCGACGATGACAAAGGCTGTAAACTGAGGCATGATTTCTGCCAATCCGCTGAAATTTGCTATCTCCCGGTCTTGTACACGCTCATAAATCATTCCTACCAGAAAGAATAGCATAGCCGATAAACCACCGTGACTGATCATTTGAAGCATAGCACCACTCACACCCTCGGTTGTAGAAGATGCAATTCCAAGCAGTACAAATCCCATATGGGATACTGAAGAGTAAGCAATCAATCGCTTAAGGTCTGTTTGCGCAAGTGCATTTAATGCTCCATAAATTATGGAAATGACACCAATTAGACCAATCCACCAGGCAGATAGCATCGCTGAGTCAGGGAAAATACTGTAACAAACTCTGATCATACCATAACCACCAACCTTTAACAGTAAGCCTGCAAGAATAATTGAAATAGGTGTTGGAGCTTCAACATGCGCATCAGGCAACCAGGTATGAAGCGGTACTATAGGCACTTTGATTGCAAATGCAACAAACAAAACAATGAAAGCAAGTAATCTGGCTGAAATACCAAACAAGTTTTTATCAGCTATAGCTGAAAAAATAGATCCATCAGCATAGTTGGCCGGATCCATCATCAAAATCATATTAAAGGTATGATTACCGGTAGCAGGGTTAATAACCGAAAAGTATAAGCCTATAATAACCAGCAGCATAAACACCGAACCAAATAATGTGTATAAAAAGAACTTAATAGCTGCATATTCCCTTCTAATACCACCCCATATTCCAATTAGAAAATAAAGTGGCAAAAGCATTAATTCATAAAAAATATAGAAAAGAAAAAAATCTAGTGCACAAAAAACACCAATTACGGCAGTGTTCAATAATAGAAACAGTGAAAAGTACGCTTTAAGCTTAGTTTTAATTTCCCATGACGCAAGGGTTGCTACAAAGGTAACTAGGGCAGACAAGATCAGAAATGGCATAGACAAGCCATCGATACCCAAGAAATAATCAATTTCCAGTTTACCAATATTGCCTAGATTTAAACGAATCCATGGAAGTTTTTCAAGCAATTGGTATTGAGATTCTTTATCAATACCTGCAGCAAATGTGGAGCTATTAAATTTAAAATAAATGAACAGACTCAATACAAATTGAATCACACTTACTCCCAGAGTAATGTATTTATAGTGTTGCTGGAATCGCGATGGCAAGACCAAAATGAGCAATGCGGCAATAAGCGGCAAAAAAATCAATAGTGATAACATAGTCAATGGGTTCCTCCCGAAATCCGCATAGCGGTGCTGAATGATTTGATTAAGATCATATAAAATAAGTTAGAATAAAAAATGAGAGTACAATCAAAAGCATTGATATAAGATAATGCTGTAATTTACCCGTCTGAAAATTGCGTGAAAAATATCCGATCCACTTCGCACATGTTCCTAAAGCATTAACAAAGCCATCAACCAGTATTCTGTCGCACCAATGGGTAATTGCTGATAAAATACTAACTAATGTAGCAGATTTCAATACCAGGGCATCGATAATGTTCCTGTCAAACCAATAGCATAACCTTGAAAATTTTTCAATAGGTACAGTAAAAAAATAACTGTAAAGTTCATTCAGATACCATTCCTGTCTAAAAAACCGATGAAAAATATTTTTTTCTAGAATGGATATACCATCATTCTTTACATAAATTCTATACGTTGTAAAAATCAGTACTACAGTTCCAATATTTAGAATCAGTGGTAGGAGCCAATGATAAAGTTTCACATTTTGAAATAAATTGGATGAAAATCCATTCCAAAGCCATGAGCTTTCAAATGAAAACGGGTTAAAGGAAAAAGCAAAAAATAAACAGAAAAACGCAAGGATCAATACTACATATGACATTTGCCTTGGTGCATCCTGAATTTGATTAGCCTGTTCCCTACTCATTCGTTTTGGGGTAGAAAAAAATACTTTAAAAACTAATCTGCTGATATAAAAAACAGTAAACCAGCTTGTTATAACCATTACATAAGGTATCATTTTGTATATTCCATCTCTTGATCCAGCCCATTCAAAAGCGGTAATAAGAATAGCATCCTTTGATAAATAGCCTGAGCTAAGTGGCAATCCAATAAGAGCAGCTGAGGCCAGGCACATCCCAATAAAAGTAATTGGCATTCCTTTTCTAAGTCCACCCATTATGCGAATATCTTGGTTATCGAAATCAAGGCTATGCACATCACGATAGTGATGAAGCTGATGAATAACAGAACCAGCACCAAGAAAAAGCAAACATTTAAAAAAAGCATGTGTCGCTAAGTGAAAAATACTTTCAGAATATGCGCCAATTCCCAGGGCCATGACCATAAATCCAAGCTGAGAAATAGTTGAATAAGCAAGAATACGTTTAATATCATTTTGAGATAATGCAATAGTTGCGGCCATGAATGCAGTAAATGCACCTATAAAAACCATACAATTCAATACAAAAGGATCAAAAACAGGATAAACCCTAGCGATTAAGAAAACGCCAGCAGCAACCATTGTAGCAGCATGGATCAACGAGGAAACAGAAGTTGGTCCCTCCATAGCATCAGGGAGCCAGGTATGCAGTGGAAACTGGGCAGATTTTGCCATAGCGCCAATAAAAAAGGCTAAACCCGCAATACTGAGCCATGCTTCAGGCATCTGCCGGGAAGCACTTATCCATAAACCTTTATCAACCAAGGATGCTTTCACGAGTCCGATATCACCGAAAAGCGCCATAATATCAAGTGTTCGAAACTGACTAAAAATGATTATTATT
Organism: Sphingobacteriaceae bacterium; assembly: GCA_947479815.1. Classification (GTDB taxonomy): domain Bacteria; phylum Bacteroidota; class Bacteroidia; order Sphingobacteriales; family Sphingobacteriaceae; genus Daejeonella. The sequence goes on along the minus strand of CANKAT010000039.1, from coordinate 12,188 downwards.
CCAATTAGGAAACCAATATCACCGATACGGTTCATTATAAAAGCTTTTTTAGCAGCCCGAGATGCCAATGGTTTGGTATACCAAAAACCTATCAACAGAAAGGAAGAAAAACCAACTAGTTCCCAGAACAAATAAATCAATAAAAGGTTATCAGAAATAACCAAGCCAAGCATTGAAAAGCAAAACAAGCCCAAATAAGCCCAATATCTATGAATATTAAGATCATCTTTCATGTATGTTCTAGAATAAATATGTACTAATACTGAGATACCTGAAACCAAGGTCATCATTAATACAGAAAGATTATTCAATAAAACACCGGCTTTAAATTCAATATCCCCAATTAAAAACCAGGGTATTTGGTAATGTATAGGTTGTTTATTCCAAATTAAAAAGAAAAGATAAACTGAAAGAATGAACGATATTGAGATAGTAATAAGAGCAAGATTAGCCCCCCTTCCTTTTCTACCGGCAAGAATTAACAGGAATGAAAATAATGGCAATAAAATCACCAGCAGTGAAATTAAAGCAACAAATCCTGATAATTCAATTTCTTCCATCTTAATCTTTCAGCTTATTTATTTTAGAAGGATCAATCGTTTTAAAGTGTTTATAAACATTTAAAATAATTGCCAGTGCTACTGCGACACCTGCTGCTGCCAATACGATTGCAAATAATGCAAACAGCTGGCCTCCACCATTTACTTTATCAAATTTGCCAAAAGCAACGAAATTTAATACTGCGGCATTGATCATGAACTCAATTCCTATCAAAATTTGAATGGCATTTTTTTTAGTTAAGACAGCATATAATCCAATACAGAAAAGGCTGGCACTTATCATCAAAAAATGACTTAATGGGATCATATTTTATTCCCCTTTCTGGCTAGATGAGCAGCCCCTATTAATGCCATCATGAGGAAAACAGACAAAACTTCAAATGGAAGCAGATATCTTGTCATACTCAGTATACCAATGTTGTGAGTAGTATTATCTATTTCCTTTATAGTAGTGGATGATTTGATCCATTTTAATCCGGAAAAATCTATTTGTAAATTTAAACTGACCAAAATAAATAAAAATGCAAGGCAGATAAATATTCCGGTAAGTTGATAAAATTTAAAGCCTGTTTTAATGGGCTGAAGAGAATTTAACAATTCCTTATTTGAAAGCATAAATGCAAATAACATCAGAACCAAGACACCCCCAACATAAATTACTACTTGTGTAATGGCAATGAAATCTGCGAGCGCAAACACATATAAGGCTGCTAAAGAAAAAAGAGAGACAAAAAACAAGAAAATACTTCTTACCAAATTTTGCATGGCCACAACCATTAATGCAGATGTCAGCAGCAATGCAGCAAAAAAGTAGAAGATCAGTTGTTCTGTATTCATATTTTATTTCCGGTGTTTTGTTGCAAAGCCAATTCTTTTGCAGCGAATCGCTCCGCATTTAATTTCTCTAATGCAAAACGCTTTTCATCGGCTTCAGCAGCTGTCATATCTGAAAATTTATAGGTCATTTCATTCAGGTCAATCATACTGCGATCGTATGTATCGGTCATCACAAGGCATTCAGTGGGACAAACAACAGTGCATAAACCACAGTACATACATTTTGCCATATCAATGTCGAATTTAGCCGCATACAATCTTTTGGTAGTACCGTCCGATGTTTTACCAATAGCTTCGATTGACTTTATACTTTCTATGTCAATACAATCTACAGGACAGATCTTTGCACATAGGTCACATACAATACAATCATCCATTTCAACATCCAACTGATAACGACCTACTTCTGGTATAGGAAGTTGAACATGCGGATATTGAATAGTAGTTATCCCAGAATTTTGAGCAAAATAATTAGGGTCTGATATCGCCTTCACTTTTCTGCTTTCTGTTGCAGCAAAGAAATGTCCAAGCGTTAATTTTAACCCTTTAGCAACTGTTATAAAAACATTTAATACTTTCCTAATCATGCTACCAGAATTTACGGAACAAACCCAATTCCTATTAATTTTATTAAAAATCTAGATCTTACATCATTGTTAAGCGCCATATTCCGGAAATGAGCATACATAAAAATGCTAGAGGTGTTAACACTTTCCAGCATAAACTCATCAGCTGATCTACCCTAAAACGTGGCAGCGTCCACCTAATCCATATTTGCATAGCTACAACGCTTAACGTTTTCAGGAGTATCCAAAAAATACCCCAACCTATTCCTGTTGTCCAGTTTGCTAATGAAACAGATCCCATATTGGGCAAAGGGCTGTTCCAGCCACCCAAAAAGAGTACCACACCTATCATTCCAACCAAAAACATCATAGAATATTCAGCTAAAAATATAAAGGCGAACCTTAAACCAGAATATTCTACATGAAAACCACCAATCAATTCAGATTCTGCCTCAGGAATATCAAAGGGCGCACGATTACATTCAGCCAGAGAGGCAATAAAATAGATGATATAGGCAATGATAAGATGAGGAGCTTGAAAAACATTCCATGAAAGGATGCCTCCAATAGCCTTAACATCATAAATACCTAGAAAATTTACAGCTTCTGAACTGAGTATTCCCTGCCTAATCGTTATCTCTTGAAGGTTTAAGGATTGAGAAATCATCACTACCGACAAAATTGAAAGACCGGTAGGAATTTCATATGACACCATCTGAGCCACTGAGCGCATTGACCCCAATAAAGCATATTTATTATTTGAACCCCAACCTGCCATTAAAATACCCAGCGTTTCTATGGATAATACAGCAAAAATGTAAAAAATTCCAAGGTTTAAGGATGCAGGAATAAGCCCAGGAGCCCATGGTAAAGCAGCAAATCCAAGGTATACAGAAACAAAAATGATTATAGGAGCAAGAATAAAAAGGATTTTATCGGCAGCTGTTGGAATAATAAACTCCTTTTGTAGCATTTTTAAAATATCGGCAAATGCTTGTAAGGAACCATACTTTCCAACTTCCATGGGTCCTAAACGATCCTGTATAAAGGCTGATATTTTTCGCTCAGAATAAAGTGCAAACAAGGTAAAAAGTGCAGTAAATGCAAATAATGCGCTTGCAACTAATACATATGTCAGATAGAAATTCAATTTATCAGGCTTATGTACGCAAACTTAAATAATCTGCTTAAAAATGCAGTGCAAATCATATTTTAAAACTTAATCCCAGATTGGTTTATATGACAAATGTATCTTTTCACCAAAAAAAAGCTGGGTACTACGGGCAAAAGATGGAGTATAATCAGAAATAAAGAACTGATGTTTCTTTGGAGGACCCTCATTGAGTAAATTAAGGCTTGTTAATTGCTTTTTAAGATGTTCTGCAACAATTTCAGCCGTGTTAATTATTTCTACACTCCCATTATAAAATGAAGATATCTCTGGCTTTATTAAAGGATAATGTGTACAAGCAAGGATTAAACTATCAATCTTTTTTAATTTTGAAGAAGACAGATAAGAATTAATGACAGTTTTACTGATGTTATTATTGAAAAAACCTTCCTCTATCATTGGTGCCAATAAAGGAGTTGGCAGTGAAGAAACTTGGATTGCCGGATCAATTGCTTTAAATTTTTTAGCATAAATATCAGAACGAATAGTTGATTTTGTACCAATCACCCCTATCCGTCCATGATTGCCAGATTTGATCATTTTATCAACCACAGGATCAATCACGTTAATAATTGGAACTTCATTGCCTAAAAAATGAACCAACTCATGAAAGGCATGCGCAGAGGCAGTATTACAAGCGATTAGGATCAACTTGCAATTTTTATCGAGCAAAAATTTAGCAATCTTAAGACTGTAAAATTTAATAGCTTCTGGCGATTTATCTCCATAGGGCATATGCGCGGTATCACCAAAGTAAATTATTTGCTCATTTGGTAATATCTTGCGGATCGCATTTGCTACCGTAAGGCCTCCGATTCCGGAATCAAAAATTCCAATGGGTAGTGCTGAACTCATGTTTCAAAAATAGGTTATTATTTTCATTCATCAATTGGAGAGTACATATAACAGGCAAGCTATAAAATATTGGGCAAAAAAAATGCGAAGCTTAAAGCTTCGCATTTTTTTTCTGTTTTAACTTATTTATTTAGTAGCAGGTGTTATTGCAATACCAAGCTTTGTTTTAACCACATTGATCAAATCTTCACCACCGTCAAAATATACCACTCCAGGTTGTGAAACATCAAACACATAAGCGAAACCTTTTTCTTTTGCAACCACTTTAACTGCATCTTCTGCCTTTTTAAAAACTGGCGTATATAATTCAGTACGTTTGGCAGTTAATTCTTCCTGAGCCTTTTCTTGGGCTTCAGTAATACGTTTCTCTAGATCCTGAATAGTTGCTCCTAACGTAGTCAATTCTTTTTCTAAAGTAGCTCTATTAGCCTCACTTAATGTTTTGTATTTCTCTTCGTAGGTAGTAACCAATTTTTGGCGTTCTGCACCCATTAACTCTAAAGATGTTTGCTTTGCTTTTGCATAGGTCTGAAAACTAGCATCGGCTGTTTTCATTTCAGGCATAGCTTGTAAAAGATCAGCTGAATTGATGTGTCCAAATTTTTGCTGAGCATATGCCGAATTAAATGCAAGGATCATTCCAACTGCAATCACTCCTATTTTTAATAAATTTTTCATTTTTTCTGTATTCTGTTTTTGTTTATGATTAGTGAGATCTTATTTATTAGTAGTTCCTGGCTTATAACCAAGCTTAATTATTACATCATTACTTTTATCTAAACGCGGACTAGCATATAATAGCGTAATTTCGCTGTTTTTGTCAAATATCATATCCAATTGCTGGGCATCAGCAACTGCTTGTATAGCTTTAGAAACACGATCCTGAATTGGTTTGATTAATTTTGTACGAACCTGAAAAAGTTCACCTTCAAATCCAAATTTTACTCGCTGAAATTCTTTTGCTTCCTTTTCTTTTTCTATTATTTCGTTTTCACGACTTTTACGCATTTCATCAGTAAGTAAAACCTGATCTGCCTGGTAAGCCTTAAACATTCCTTCAATATTAGTAAATTTAACATCAACCTCCTTCTGCCATTGTGCAGATAATGCATCAAGCTGCTTTTGAGAAGAATTATACTCCGGAATATGCTTCAGAATATAATCACTATCAACATAAGCGAATCGTTGTGCATATCCTCCCAAACTTGAAAGAACGAATAATAATGCGATAATAACGATTTTTTTCATTTCTATATAATTGTTTCTTGTAATAGGCTGAGAATTAATAGCAGATTTTTAATTTATGAACTAAACAGCTTATACTAGTACCCATTAATATCAATTATTTGAAGCCTCCATTCATGGCTTGTGATATACTAAACGTAAAAGGATTTCTTCCATTATCTGGCACACCCGGTATTTTATCAAATGCAAAGCCATAATCAATACCAAGTAATCCGAAAATTGGAAGGAACACCCTAGCGCCAATACCTGCAGTACGTCTTATATTGAAAGGTGCAAATTCTCTGAATGTGTTCCAGGTATTACCACCTTCAGCAAATGCAAGAACAAAAATTGTTGCAGTTTGACTGGCTGTGATAGGATGACGCAGCTCTAGAACATATTTATTAAAGATTGGACTTCCTGAACCCTGGGCAATTGTTGGATTTGATCCGGCAGGAATAACTGCATTATTGGCATATCCACGCATAGCTATAATCTCAGAACCCTGAAGAAAATCGAATCCTTGCATTCCATCACCACCAAGTTTAAATCGCTCAAAAGCCGACTGTCCAACTGCTTGGTTATAGATTCCAAGAAATCCAAACTGAGCTTGTGCTTTCAAAATTAATTTACCATAAATTCTCTGAAACCATTGTGATTCAAATTTCCACTTGTGATACTCAGTAAAACGATACTTTTCTTTATCAGTGGCAACTGCATAATTTCTATTGTTCAACAAAGAGAATGGAGGAGTTGCCTGAACAGTTAACTTTAAATTTGAACCTGAAGTTGGGAATATTGGTGCATCTACTGAATTCCTGCTAATTTCTTGTGTTAAGTTAAAGTTGTAAGAGTTTCCAGTTGAAAAGATAAATTGATTGTAATTCTTCAGGATATACTGTTGAAGATTGATTGAAGTATTGGCCTGAAAATAATCATCAGGCCATTTTAAACGCTTACCCAATGAAAAGGTTACACCATTTAAACGTATTTTTTGCTGATTAAAATCAGCATTTTTAAGACCGTTAGATTGAAGTGATGTAAAAGCACTTATTCCAAAATAAATCGGTTTTTTACCTCCTAACCATGGTTCTGAAAATGAAAAACTATACGACTGATAATATTTACCATTCGTTTGCCCTCTGATACTTAGTTTTTGTCCGTCACCCTTAGGCAATGGTTTCCAGGCACTCGTATTAAATATATTTCGTGCCGAGAAATTATTAAAGGTCAAACCTAGAGTACCCACCACGCGCCCCCCTCCAAAACCACCAGATAATTCAATCTGATCAGAAGGCTTTTCAACCACATTATATTCAATATCTACTGTTCCCGAATTAGGATTTATATTAATTGGTTTAGGATCAGTTTTTGTATCATCAAAGTTTCCTAACTGTGCAATCTCGCGAGTACTACGCACAATAAGTTCTTTTGAAAATTTCTGTCCAGGTTTGGTACGGATCTCTCTAAGAATAACCTTATCATTTGTCAACTCATTACCTTTTACCATTATTTTATTAATGGTGTATTGCGGACCTTCATACATCCTTATTTCAAGGTCAATTGTATCACCATAAACTTTAGTTTGAACCGGATCCACGCTAAAGGTAAGATATCCATCATTCAGGTAAAGAGATGAAACATCATCAGCTCCAGGGCTACTAGACAATTTTCTATCTAATTTCTTTTCGCTAAATACTTCCCCTTTTTTAATTGCAAGTATTGCATCCAATATCTTGGTTGAATATTTTGCATTTCCAGCCCAGGTTACATTTCCAAAATAATATTTAGGACCTTCGTAAAGATCAATCTTCACACCTATTGTACTTTTTCCTGTGCGATAAGTGGTATCCTTTATTATTTCTGCATCTCTATATCCTTTTTCCTGCATTTTGGCAATCATTTTTAGTTTGTCTTCATCATACTTATTCTGAAGAAACTTTCCTGAGCCAAACACTTTATAGATAGCTTTCTCTTTAGTCTTTTTAAGATATTTTTTTAACGTCTTATTTTTAAAATCCTTATTTCCTTTAAATAATACCTCACTTATTTTAACACGATCATTTTTCTCAACTTTAATATCGAGTATCAGGTTATTAGCCTCTGCTGTATCTTTTCGCTGTACAATTGTTAGATCAGTAAATAGAAATCCTTTTTCAGTGAAATGCTTTTTAATAATATCTGTGGTAGTTTTTAATAAATTCTCATTAACAACTTTGCCAGTCTTATCTTTCAACTTGTCATTCACATCACCTACCTCTCCTTTTTTCAATCCCAATAATTCAATCCTGGTTAAACGCGGACGCTCTATGACAGCGATCTCAAAAAAGATAGTATCAGATCTGATCTCAGCGATATTCAATTTTACATCATCAAAAAGGCCCTGACCCCACAAGTTTTTAACTGCATTAGACGTAGCATCACCCGGTACAGTTATCCTGTCGCCCTTGGTAAGTTTTGAAATGGTGATTAGAACATCCTTATCTAAAAATTGAGTGCCGCTAACAACGGTACCTCCAATGACCATTTCCTTAGGATTAAGGTAGCTTAACTCATCATTGGAAGAAGTGGTCCTTGCAGGTGTTGGCGTTCCTGTTCTCCCAAACTGGGCCATTGCAGAAGTACCAGATAGTAGTAATATAAATAGAATGAGAATGCGGTTCATTTGGTGTATTTAACGGTGCTAAAATAAGCTAATCGCTTGTTAAAAAGTGTTAAAAGTGAAATTAGTTCAACTGCTCACTGGTCATACCGAAGCGTCTTTCACGTTTCTGATAATCGACAACGGCTTCAAAAAGATCATGTCTTCTAAAATCGGGCCATAATTTTGAAGTGAAATATAGTTCGCTATAGGCTATTTGCCACAACAAATAATTGCTAATTCTATACTCCCCGCTTGTTCGGATCATCAGTTCAGGATCAGGCATATCTGCAGTAGTAAGGTGGTCGCCAAACATTTCTTCGGTAATATCTTCAGCTTTCAATTCCCCATCTCTAACCTTGACTGCAATTTTTTTCGCAGCTTCTGTAATTTCCCATCTTGAACTATAACTTAAGGCAAGTGTAAGTGTACAATTGGTGTTGCCGGCAGTTTTTTTCATTGTGTCCTGCAACTGAATTAGACATCTATCAGGAAGGGAATTTAAATTTCCAATAGCATTTAAACGAACACCATTATCCATCAGCGTTTTGGTCTCCTTACTAATTGTGGAAACCAAGAGCTCCATAAGTGCCATTACTTCAAGTTTAGGCCGATTCCAATTTTCAGTAGAAAATGCATAAAGAGTTAAATATTTAATTCCAAGTTCTACAGCACCCTCTACCGTATCCCGAACAGCCAAAACTCCATTTTGATGTCCAAAAACACGCAGTTTACCCTTCTCCTTAGCCCAACGGCCATTTCCGTCCATAATAATTGCCAAATGCTGAGGCAAACGGTCTTTATCTATCTGTTCAAGTAAACTCATTGACTCCTATTAACATTAAAATTATGAACATTTAAAACAGAACGATGGTCTGTTTAAAATTAATTTTAATAATTAAGTTTAAAAATTGTTCCAAATTTTGGAAATGCAAAGTTATGACTTAATTATGTTATTCTACTACATGAAATAAAAAGAGCATGACTCATAAAAATAAGCATAAAATTGAGTCAGACTAGCTAAAAAGGCTTAAAGTATTGAATGAAAATACACGATCTTTTTGTATTTGATTTAAAGACAGCTATCATATCTCTAAATTAGAAAGTAGGGCATTTAATAGGCACGAAAGTATAAGTCAGGCTAATTCCGGCAAACATATACGTATCACGAATCCTAAAATCTCCACGTTGATTCCCTGGAATTCCAATTTTGGGTAAAGCTGACCGATCAGACAATTGCTGGGATATTGGACTTATAGGTGTAATCACTGAAAAATCAGGATATCTGCCGCTAATATCATCCAGATAATCTGTAAAGGCTGTTCGATAACCAATTTCTCCAATCAGGTTTAAATTTCCTTTAATGTTGTATTTTACTCCGGCGCCATATGGAACACTTATTGCATTGTTTTTATATGCTGTGGACTCGGTTTGAACGGCAATCAGTTCTATTTCATCTCCGTTGTATTCTGTAAGCGGATTGAATGAGAATGTCCCAACACCCAGGAATAAATAGGGACTTACCTTTCGTGATCCATACCCGTATATATCACGACCAGCCAAATATTTGAATAGATTAAATTCAACCTGTAAAGAAAGCTCTGAAATTGGAGAATAAAAGTTGAGATTTCTTTGTGCTTGATATAAATTAGATGAATTAGCATCATTACCCTGTAACCTACCCTGCATAAAAGCAAGCTTTGCAGACCAATAACCGTCAAAATTTCTTTTGATCTGGGCTCCAAAAGCAATATCAGTAAACTTTAAGGGCTTTACAGGATTGATGTCTCCCATATAACCGGAACTTCCTAAAAATCCACCAGCCTCCCAAGTCTGTGCAGAAACAAAAGTAAAGCCAAAGGAGAAAAGTGCAATAAGTATTAATCTACGCATTTAGTACAGTCTAACATCAATAATTTCTGGTATCAATTCCCCAAAGTAATTTGTTTCTTAACGTAGATAAATAGTTTTCATTATTAAGCCTGATTAAATTAATTCCGAAATCGGCCTTTTTCACGCTTATTTTTATTGAAGTATCTATTACTTCAGTTCGTGAATCACAAGTCAAGAGGTATTTTGAGCTTCTGCCTTCAATTTCAAATGAAAGAACATTGGTGTCTGATAAGACTATAGGCCTAACATTCAGATTATGAGGAGAAATTGGAGTAACCACCATATTTCCGGAACCAGGAAACATAATTGGACCTCCACAACTTAGAGAATAAGCAGTAGAACCTGTTGGTGTAGCAACGATCAGTCCATCTGCCCAATATGAATTCAAAAAATCACCATTTAAATACGCATGAACAATCATCATTGCTGAAGTATCACGCTTATGAATGGTCACATCATTCAGTGCAAAATTTTCATTGCCAAATAAATTCAGCTCAGATTCAATACAAAGCTGAACGCGCTTATCAAGTGTATACTCTTTATTGATCAGACTATTAATTGCAGATGAAATATCATCTTTATTAATACTTGCTAAAAATCCAAGCCTCCCAAAGTTAATCCCGATCACAGGAATGTTTGAATCGCGTATTAGGGTAACTGTATCGAGTAATGTCCCATCCCCACCAAGGCTAATCATTACATCAACATCAGATAACATCAGGTCCTGGTAATTCCTATAAATCTGGAACTTCTTAGGGAAGAATATTTTCCCTGATATGAAGTGATTATATTTATCATGAACAAGCGTTTCTATATTTTGCTCTGCAAGAATATTGAAAATCTGTTGAACATGCGGCAATACAGTATTATTGAATTGCCTACCGTAAATTGCAATCTTCATATTGATTTATTAAATATCAAGGTAATTCATAAGTTGATCATATCTATCAGAAGTACCATCATCAGATTTTGAATCATTAAAGGTGGCCTTTACATGATAATCATACCTTAGAAATGATGCTATTATAGATGATATCTCGGTTCTGTTCAGCTTGAGAGTGATTTCAAGTCTTGTTGAATCAGGAAAAGACTGAACAAAAGAACTAAGTATTTGTGCGTTGTCGGATTCTACAATCTGAGCAATATGGGATAAAGAATTATTTCTATTGTCAACCTCTAAAACAATAATGCCACCGGGATCCTTTGCGGATGTAATTGTAGCTAAGTGTTCAATAATTGCATTAATTGAAATTGATCCCTTATAATTTCTATTCGAATCAAGAACAGGAACAAGACTTAATTTCTGTTCAAAAAATAGTCGAATAACGTCATAAATATGCTGCTCTTCAGATACAAAAGGCGCATAAAGAGATAAAATAAGTTGGCCAGCGAGAAGTGAATGATCATTCACATCCTGTAAGTCAAAGTCAGAAATAAGCCCGATATATTGGTTATCATCAACTAGAGGAAGATGATTTACACGGAACTCAGCCATCCTGTCTATAATCTTCTGGATAGAATCAGAAGTTCTGACCGGTGGAATGGCATCAGATATCAGTTCATGTGCATACATAGGACAAGTCTAATAAATGCGATCTAAAAACTTTTTTAAATGGGCATTAAATTCAATTGGTCGTTCCATCATTGGAGCATGTCCACATTTATCTACCCAATTTAATTCAGAATCGGGTAGAAGCTGATGAAATTCAATAGCAACTTCTGGTGGCGTAATTTTATCGTCCCTGCCCCATATTAAGCAAACAGGAACTTTTATCATATGAATATCCTTAGACATATTATGTCTGATTGCAGACTTAGCCAAAGCCAGTATCTTAATCACTTTAATCCTGTCATTAACTATCTGATAAACCTCATCTACAAGCTCTTTAGTAGCAGTTGCAGGATCATAAAATGTAAATTCAACTTTTTCTTTTATAAAATCATAGCTTTCACGACGCGGGAAAGAGCCTCCAAATGCATTTTCATAGAGCCCAGAGCTGCCAGTCAAAACAAGAGATTTCACTTCTTCGGGATGGCTTAAGGTGTATATTAATCCAACATGTCCTCCAAGCGAATTACCTAAAACAGTGAAATTCTTTAACTTTTTATATTTAACAAATTTATGAACAAATTTTGCCAAAGATTTAACCCCAGTTGTGAGGAGTGGAAAGTCATATAAGGGCAATAATGGAATGATCACTCTGTAATCTTTTTTAAAATCACTTACCACATCAGTCCAGTTGCTAAGTGCCCCCATTAAGCCATGAAGCAATATAAGCACCTCGCCCTCACCCTCATCAATATATTTAAAACCGTTTTCTTCTTTTATCGAGAACTCCATAGAAATGTTAAGTACATTTATCGTTTTACATGCTAAGATATAAGTCTGAATCTTAAATCAATATAAAAACTTAATTTAATACTGAAAAATAAGCTTTATA
>CANKAT010000038.1 GCA_947479815.1 Sphingobacteriaceae bacterium | reverse complement strand
TAGTATAATTGAATTCTTTACAATATTTTTCAACGTCAAAATAAACAGTGCCATTTACTTCATACGCATATCCATTCTCAAGTATCTGCTTGACCATTTCGATCTGCTCAATGATATGACCCGTTGCAGTAGGCTCGATATTAGGAGGTAGCGCATTAAAAAGCCTCATTACATCATGAAAACCCAAGGTATACTTTTGAACAATCTCCATAGGTTCGAGTTGCTCCAGTCTGGCTTTTTTGGCAAACTTATCATCGCCTTCGTCCATATCACCCTCGAGATGGCCTGCATCGGTGATATTTCGTACATATCTAACTTTATATCCAGAATGCAATAGATAGCGGTAGATTAAGTCAAACGAGATAAAAGTGCGACAATTTCCTAAATGAACATCACTGTAAACGGTGGGCCCGCAAACATATAATCCAACCATTGGTGGATGAAGAGGCTCGAATTTTTCTTTTGTTCTTGAAAGGGTATTGTAAATAACCAGATTACTATCCATAGTGCAAATTTAAAAATTGGAAATCGATTTTTCGGGGATATTGACTGCTTTTATTTTAATTCCAGGTCGGTCCGAACTGGATAGTGATCTGATAGTTTTTTATTGATGATGAGGTAATTTTTTACGGTAAACTCAGGTGAAGTGAAAATGTAATCTATTTGAAAATTGGGGAATGCTCCGTTATAGGTTACTCCAAATCCGCTACCCATCTCTCTGAAACTATTATTCATGCCCCTTGAAATTGTTTTTACAGTATAAGAGATCGGTGTATCATTAAAATCGCCAGCAACGATGTACGGATGAGGGCTCTTTTCAGTTTCTTCTTTCAATAATCTTGCCTGATCTCCCCGCTTAATAAATGCCCTTTTTAATCTGGATCCAATCTTTTTCGAGGATTCTACATCGGTCTCTATTTCACTGGTTACCTTTTTTAGGTATTGGTAATCTTCTGGCTGAAAACTTATAGATTGGAAATGTACATTATAAACTCTGAAAGTTTTATCGCCTTTCTGGATGTCTGCATACACCGCTTCATTCCAGTTCATTTTTTTTGCAAATTGAATGTTTCCTTTATTGACAATAGGAAATTTTGAAAATATGGCCATACCAATAGCTTCATAGCCATTATCTGCTGATGGTTTGAAGTAATAATGTTCGGTTTCAAGGATCTGAAGAATCAGTTTTCTGAAATTATATTCGCCTCTTTTTCTACTGAAGAATTCCTGAAAACAAATCACATCGGGTTGTTCATTCCGGATGATATTGAGAATCTGCTCCTTGGTGAATTTATCATTCTTATCTCCAAATTGCTTGAAATTATGTACGTTATAGGTCATTATCCTTATAAAACTATCCGATGATTTAGGTACCATGATCGCTGTGCTTTCCCTGAATCCTATGTAATTCTGGATCACGCTCAGGCCTGCAAGTATCGTTATGCCGGATAGGAGAGCTAATTTAGGCATACGGATAAGCCAATAGATTATGAACAGAATATTTATTGCTAATATGGCTGGGTAAGCGAGGCCAAAAAAGGAAAAAATCCAAAATTTTTCAGGGTCAATAAAAGAGGCTAAATAACTTAATAAAAGCGCGCATACAGCAAAAATATTCATGGTGAGAATGAACTTGCTGAACATGTGGATGCCTGGTCTTCTTATTTTGCGACGGTTCATTATTTTTTACTGGCTTTGAAAAGTTGTTCCTTTTCTGTTTTACTTAGGCTGTCATAACCTGATTGTGAGATCTTATCCAGGATACTGTCTATTGTATCCTGATCTGTGAAATTATTCTTTACGGATTTGTTTCCAGTACTTTTAACAACTTTTAATTTTGATCGTTTAGTCAAAATTTTACTGAGATCATTCCCGCTTTGCAGCTGCTTAATAAAAATAAAGCCCATTACAGCACCACCAATATGGGCAATACTTCCACTTGGGTTTCCACCGCCCATACCAATTATATCGAGTACAAAATAGGCTAATGCCAGATATTTTAAGCGAACAGTGCCGAAAAGCATCAAACGTATAGTGAAATCAGGAACCAGTGTTGCGGTAGATACTACAATGGCCATCACACTTGCTGAAGATCCAAGAAGTATCGAGCTCAATGCATTATTCTCAAACACAGGGATAGTGCTGTAGGCCAGAACATATAGTAAAGCACCAAGCACGCCTCCTGAAAAATAAACAAAGATGAACTGACGGTTATTCAGAAAATCCATGAAAATTTGTCCCATCCAATACATCCAAAGCATATTAAACAAAAGATGGAAAAAATCGCGATGCGCAAACATATAGGTGAGTATGCTCCAGAATCTAAGGGGTAGATCAGCATAGTAGGCCGGTACCGATACCTGTCTTGTAAGCCAATCGGCACCTGAAGTTTGACTGCCGAACAAGTACTCGCCCAGCGCAAAAAGATTAATGGCAAGAAAAACTAGAATATTGATACCGATGAACAGGAACAGCGGATTCCCTGATCGGAATGCTTTATTGAATAATTCGCTGAATATTGATCTATTCATAAAAATTGTCATGGCGTTTTAAGTGCCATAGTCTAATTAAAATAAAACCAAATAATGCCCCTCCCAGATGTGCAAAGTGTGCAACAGAATCGCCCGAAAATTGTTTTACCCCCAGGAAAAGCTCAAGTATAACATAAATTGGTATAATATATTTTGCTTTGATAGGTACTGGGATAAACATGATGAATAATTCTGCATTCGGAAACAGCATTCCAAAGGCGATCAACAAGCCAAAAATTGCTCCTGATGCACCCACCATTGGCGTGAGATAAATACCCAAAAGAGTAGATGCCTGGTCCTGACTCATCAGCTCGGGATTAAAGGAGATGGTCCTTTTAAAGGAATCAATCATAAACGAACCATTATTTATGGCGCTTCCTGTAATGTTATAAACTTCAAAGCCCTGTACCGCTAGTTGTAGTGCCAATGCTCCAAGTCCGGTAATTAGATAAAAGTTAAGGAAGCGTTTTGATCCCATTATATATTCCAATGACGATCCAAAAGTATACAGGGCAAACATGTTGAACATGATATGAAACAGTGAAGAATAATCATGCATGAACATATAAGTGATCACTTGCCAGATCCTGAAATCAGGGCCATCAAAATAATGTACTCCCAATACCTGAGTCATCATCGGACCGCCAAACATCAGCGTTGCCGCATAGAAAATGATATTGATGATCAGCAGATTCTTAACTACTGTTGGAATATTTGCGAATGGGGTCATAGTTAAATGTCGATGATATTATTTTTCAAATCGTTGTACTAATTCTTCTAGAGTAAATGTACTGATTACTGGCTTTCCACTAAGAGATGTATTTGGCATTTCACAGGCAAATAATTCATCGATTAGCAAATTCATCTCTTCTGTTGAGAGTATTTGTCCTGATTTAATCGAAGTATTACGTGCAAGTGCCCTTGCCAGGCTATCTCGCTTATTGAGTTTTAATACGCTTTGATTATTTTTAAATCCTTCTAAAAGATGTTCCAGGATTTCAAGCTCGCTGATATTTTTTCCAATATCTGCCGGTACTCCTTCAATGATCATCGTATTTTTCCCAAATTCACGTATTTGAAATCCAAGTGATTGGATGTCTGTAAGAAGTTCTTTAACCAGCTCAAAATCTATTGTATTTAGGCTTACTGTTTGTGGAAATAAACTCTGCTGACTGGCACCCTGTCTGCTTTCGAGGTGCTCCAGGAAACGCTCAAACAGAATTCGTTCATGAGCTGCTTGCTGGTCGATTAGCATGAAACCAGACTTGATCTGCGAAATGATGAACCGATTATGGAGCTGAAATAGCTGTTTCCCAATACTCTTGAATACCTGGCTTCCAATCTCAACCTGTCTATTCCCGTCAAGCTCCAGCCCAGTTTGTTGGGCTTCGGGCTGAATAATTTCGTACAATGAACCCCAATTTTTTGTAAGGCTCTTTCTTTCTTCCTGACTATTTCTTAGAAAGGGGATCTCTCGTTCTTTTTTTTCTGAGCTGAAAGGATTGAAATCAGGATTAAATGCAATACTTGGAGGCACAATGTCTTCAAATGCTTTTGGACTGATCATTTGGCTAAAGCCGGTCTCCTGATTAAAATCCAGTGTCGGACTAATATTATACCTCCCCAGAGATCGTTTTACAGCTGATCGTATAATGGCATAAATTGATTTTTCGTCTTGGTACTTAATTTCCGTTTTTGTTGGATGCACATTGATATCGATCTTAGATGGATCAATCTCAATAAATAGAACATAAAGCGGATAGCTGTCGGCGCTTAATACCTCTTCAAAGGCATTCATGACCGCATGATTAAGGTAAGGGTCTTTTATAAACCTATTATTGACAAAGAAAAACTGTTCGCCCCGCGTTTTTTTTGCGAACTCAGGCTTGCCAATGTATCCTTTCAGTTCAATGATGGAAGTTGTTTCTTCAACCGGTACTAATTTTTGGTTATAGGCATTGCCAAAAAGATGGGTGATGCGCTGTCTCAAACTTCCCTTTGGTAAATGGAATACTTCAATCGCATCTTGGTGGAGGGTAAAAAATATATCCGGATTGGCCAGTGCAACACGTTGGAACTCATCGTTGAGGTGACGGATCTCAACCGGATTCCCTTTCAGGAAATTACGGCGTGCCGGAGTATTATAAAAAAGATTTTTTACACTTATACTTGTCCCGGGCATGGTAGAAACGGGCTCTTGACTGATGATCTCTGATCCTTCGATGCAAACAAAGGTTCCCAATTCATCTTCAAGGCGTCGTGTTTTTAACTCAACCTGTGCAATGGCAGCGATTGAGGCCATTGCCTCTCCCCTGAAACCCATGGTACGTATAGAAAATAGATCTTCGGCTTTACGAATTTTTGAAGTAGCATGACGTTCAAAGCACATGCGTGCATCGGTAAGGCTCATCCCACAGCCATTATCAATGACCTGGACAAGAGATTTTCCAGCATCCTTGATTACTATCTGGATCTTATCAGCACCTGAATCAATGGCATTTTCAATAAGTTCTTTTAGTGCCGAGGCTGGCCTTTGCACTACTTCTCCTGCTGCAATCTGATTGGCGACCGAATCGGGTAAAAGCTTGATGATATCAGTCAAAATAGTTCAGTTTAATTCATTCTTGAAAACACCCTAGGGTGAATCGTAACATAATAAAATTCTTCTGAAAACACTTAGGAAATTGTCAGATTTCTGATCTCATGTTTTCAATCTTCAAAGATAAGGTCTTTTACTCTTATGGTACGTATAATGTGGATAATGCGGGGCTTAAAAAAAATAAGGTTGTTTAATTCTATTTCTAGTTTCATGCTTGCCGAATGATTATTTAAATTGATTAATTAAAGGTCATATTCTCTACACATGATTTATATTTGTCATTCAAATAATCACCCGATTTCAAAACTATATGGCAAGATCTACTCTTTGGTTATTAATCTCTGTTTTTTTATTTTCATGCAAGTCTAAAAAGGAGGCTGATCTTATTGTTCATAACGCACTTGTTTATACGGTTGATGAACAGTTTTCTACGGTTGAGGCTTTCGCCGTAAAAGATGGAAAGATCCTTGAACTGGGAACTTCTGAAACTATTTTGAAAAAATATCAGGGTGAAAAAATTGATGCTGAAGGCAAAACAATCTTTCCTGGATTTATTGATGGGCATGCTCATTTTTATGGTTATGGAAAAGGATTGCAGGACGCAGACCTAGTGGGTACAAAAAGCTGGGAAGAAATCCTTGAAAAGTTAAAAACATTTAGTTTTGAAAATAAGGATGGATGGATCATTGGCAGAGGCTGGGATCAAAATGACTGGGCTGTGAAAGATTTTCCTGATAATCAAAAACTTAATGAACTGTTTCCAAACAGGCCTGTAATACTTACCAGGGTTGATGGTCATGCAGCCATTGCTAATTCATTTGCCTTAAATCTTGCCAGGCTAAAACCTGGGCAGAAGATTGTAGGAGGTGAAATTGAGACTATCAATGGAAAACTAACCGGAATATTAGTGGATAATGCAGAGGGACTCGTTTTTTCGAAGGTTCCACCTCCAACATCAAAGCAGATTAGCGAATCGCTTTTAGATGCACAAAAGAATTGTTTTGCTGTGGGGCTAACCACCGTAACAGACTGTGGTATTAGCCATGAACTTATACCGGTGATAACAGATTTGCAAAAAAGTGATCAGCTTAAAATGCGGATCTATGCCATGCTTTCTGACCAGGATGCCAATTATGAATATCTGTTCAGAACTGGTGCGATAAAAACGGATCGATTAAATGTAAGGTCTTTTAAAGTTTATATGGATGGGGCTTTGGGTTCTCGTGGCGCTAGTCTTTTACAGCCGTATTCCGATAAACCAAGTACTTCAGGTTTTCTTTTGAGTGATAAAAAACATTTTGAGGAGGTGGCAATTAAAATAGCTGCAAAGGGCTTTCAAATGAATACTCACGCTATTGGGGATTCTGCAAACCGTGAGATCTTACAGGTATATCAAAGAGTTTTAAAGGGCAAAAACGATGCCCGATGGCGTATAGAGCATGCTCAGGTAGTAAATGAGGCCGATTTTAAATTATTTGGCAATAACAGTGTGATTCCTTCTGTTCAAAGTACTCATGCTACTTCAGATATGTATTGGGCTGCCGATAGGCTAGGCCCTAAGCGGATAATAGGTGCCTATGCCTTTAAACAATTGCTTGATCAAAATGGCTGGCTCATTTTGGGTACAGATTTCCCTGTCGAAGATATTAATCCGATGTTAACCTTTTATGCGGCAGTTGTAAGAAAGGATTCGAAGAGTTACCCTAAAAATGGATATCAGATGGAAAATGCACTTAGCCGGGAAGAGGCCATCAGAGGTATGACTATTTGGGCGGCAAAAGGAAATTTTGAGGAAAAAGAAAAGGGTAGTTTAGAAGCTGGTAAGTTTGCAGATTTTGTGATTCTGGATCAGGATTTGATGAAAGCCGATGCGGCCTCACTCTTTAAGGCTAAAGTTTTAAAAACCTATTTAAATGGTGAAAATGTTTATTCTAAATAAATTATTGAGGTTAGGGCCTTGTTTTGCCCCTTTTTGGCTTTTAGTTCTATTTTCTGTAAGCACCTGTGCGCAACCTGCTGAGCATCTTCAAAATGAAGCTTTCTTGAAGGAAGAGAAAAATATTGAAAGATCTACAGTATTACTAAATAATGAAGGGAAACTGATTCCGCTAATTGGTTTACAGGATCTGAACATAGCAAGTGTCAATATCGGTTCAGCATACGCATCAGAGTTTGATAGTATCTTGAATAAATATACTCAGATCAAGCGATTTGAGTCTTCAGAATATACTTCTGATATGCTGACTTTCAATGAATTGAATGATGACCTTAAGTTTTACAATACAGTCATTATTCAGGTTACAGACCAATCTTTAAATGATCCGCGAACCATTCCTTTAATACTAGATCTTCAGTTGAATAAACAAATTGTTGTATGCCTTTCTGGCGATGTTCAAAGTTTGAAATTATTGAATTTTTTAAAATCACCCCTAATTTGGTCAGAAAAGAAATCTTCTGGATATGCCAATTTTGCTGCTCAGCTTATTTTTGGTGGAGTTAGAGCAGCAGCAAAACTTAAAGAGGATGTTTCTCCAAAATATAGGTCGGGATTGGGTTTTGAAAGTAGCATAACTAGATTAAAATATACCGTTCCGGAAGAGGTAGGTATCAACAGTGCAGCCCTCAAGAAAATAGATGATATTGCTGCCGAAGCCATCCGATCAAAGGCGGCCCCCGGTGCAGTTGTGATGGTGGTACTTGACGGTAAGGTGATCTACAATAAGGCCTTTGGTACCAGAACTTATACAGACCACACACCTACGCGTATCAATGATATCTACGATCTGGCATCGGTTACAAAAACTTCAGCTACAACCATGGCAGTAATGCGGCTTTTTGAGCAGGAAAAATTAAAGCTTGATACCAATGTAGGAGCCTATATTCCAAAGGCTCGCAATACGAATAAATCGGATATCTCTGTACGTGAGGTGATGCTTCATCAGGCAGGTTTTATTCCGTTCATTCCCTTTTACAGGAATCTGCTGGAAAGTGATTATAGTCGCGATTCAACAGCAGTCTTTCCAACCAAGGTGGCTGATCATTATTTTATCAGAAAAGGATACTTTGCCCAGGTAATGTGGCCTCAGATGTTGAATTCAACGCTAGCTAACCGTGGAAAATATGTTTACAGTGATTTGAGCATGTATTTCATGAAAGAAATGGTTGAAAGACAATCAGGTGAGCGTATGGAAAATTATGTCATGGATCAGTTTTACAAGCCTCTGGGGATGACCAGAGCTGGGTTTAATCCACGGCTTCGATTTTTAAAGGAGGAGATCATCCCAACTGAAGATGATCGTACGTTTAGAAAAACATTATTGGAAGGTTATGTTCATGATCAGGGAGCTGCGATGGTTGGAGGAGTATCTGGGCATGCAGGATTATTTTCAAGTACGAATGACCTCGCTATTTTATACCAGATGTTATTGAATAGAGGTTCGTATGGTGGCACTGAATATTTTAAACCTGCAACGGTTGATATGTTCACTGCCAGGCAATCGAATGTGAGCCGACGCGGTCTTGGTTTTGATCGCTGGGATCCTGAAAGTACCAAAGGATATCCTTCTAGATTGGCGTCTCCTCAAACATTTGGTCATACCGGATATACAGGAACCTGCGTTTGGGTTGATCCAAAGTATAACCTGGTCTACATTTTTCTGTCGAACAGGGTAAACCCCGGAGTTAGTGCTAAACTGATTGAACTGAATATCCGTGGAAGAATTCAAGATGTGATTTATGAGGCCATAGGAAACTGATCTGTATCTGTGGATTCCAGGATAGTTTTTGTTAGCATATTTAACATCACTCTCCCTTTTGATCAATTTATTGGTGTTAATGCATCGTTGTCAAGTTTATCTGTTAATAGAGACTGTTAGCTTCATTTTTATTAAATTTGCCTGTAGGTAAGAACCATTATGAAAATTGGAATTGTATGTTATCCTACCTTTGGGGGTAGTGGGGTGGTAGCCACCGAATTAGGTAAGGCCCTGGCTGATAATGGACATCAGGTCCATTTTATAACGTACAGGCAGCCGGCGCGTCTTGATTTCTTTTCTGAAAACCTATTCTATCATGAAGTTTCAGTTTCTAACTATCCATTGTTTGATTATCCACCGTATGAACTTGCACTAGCAAGTAAATTGGTAGATGTGGTCAGATTTGAGAAACTTGATCTTTTGCATGTTCATTATGCAATTCCGCATGCATCGGCAGCATTTATGGCTAAACAAATTTTGGCCACCTTTGGTATTCATATTCCGGTTGTGACCACGCTTCACGGAACAGATATTACCCTTGTTGGTAAAGATCCTACGTATAAGCCAGTTGTAACTTTTTCTATTAACCAATCTGATGGTGTTACTGCAGTATCAGAAAACCTGAAGGCAGATACTTATAAACACTTTGATGTCAATAAAGATATCAAAGTGATACCTAATTTTATTGATCTTGATCGTTTTAGTTTAAAAGTTAAAGATCATTTTAAGCTTGCCATAGCACCCAATAATGAACGTATTGTAGTACATACTTCAAATTTCAGAAAGGTTAAAAGGACTCAGGACGTAGTCCATATTTTTGAAAAAATTCAAAAGGAAATACCGTCTAAGCTTTTAATGGTTGGTGATGGGCCTGAGCGTGTGTATTGCGAACAGCTTTGTCGTGATCTTGAGATTTGTGAAAATGTCCGTTTTTTAGGAAAGCAGGATGCCGTAGAAGAAATACTTTCAGTTTCTGACTTGTTCATTATGCCATCTGAATCAGAAAGTTTTGGATTGGCAGCCCTTGAGGCTATGGCCTGTAAAGTTCCTGTAATCACGTCAAATGCGGGTGGTTTACCAGAATTAGTTATTAATGGTGTTACCGGCTTCATGGATAATGTTGGTGATATTGAAGCTATGGCCGCTCATGCAATTTATATTTTAAAGGATGATCAGCAGTTGGAAGCATTTAAAGAAGGCGCTCTTAGTCGCGCAAAAGAATTTGAATTGAGCCTTATTCTTCCAGTTTACGAACAGTACTACATGGATGTAATGGCTAGTGCATCAAGGATTTGATACGTTAAATTTAAAGGAGTTAACACTAACTATTTGAAATAAAAAAAGGCTTTACGGATATCCGGAAAGCCTTTTTTTATAGAATTTTAATTCTGATTACTTTAAAGCAGGTGCTGCAGGAGCTTGTACAGATCCAGCTTTTGCAGGAATGATATTGACTACATCTACTTCAAAAATAAGAGGGGTAAATGGAGGAATTCCCTGATTTCCCTGTTCACCGTAAGCCAAGCTTGAAGGTAAGATTAAGGTTGCTTTAGCACCTTTAGGTAATAACATTAATCCTTCTTCGAATCCAGCAATCGAACCATTCATTCCAACAGGAAGTTTAAGTGGCTCATAAGGGCGCTGAGGATTAAAGGTTCCGTTCTTTTTGGCTACTTCAGCTAAACTGCTGTCAAAAACTTTACCGCTCAAGAACATTCCAGTATAATTTACTAATATGGTATCGCCCGGATTTGCTTTTGGACCGCTACCTTGAGTGCTAACCACATAATTTAAGCCTGAAGCGGTAACTGTTGGTTTTAAACTTTTTGCCGAAACATAAGCCTTTAACTTATTTGCTTCACCAGTTTTTGCTTGATCCATTTCAGTTTTCAGGAATGCATCAATCTTTCCACGGAAAAGACTGTCGGTTAATTTACCTTTAGGTATTACCTTGTCAATTTTGATCGTGTAAACCAGGTATTTCTTGGTGGTATCGGATGGTTGAGGACGACCCATTTTTTGAACCATTGAGTCGATATTAATTTTGAATGTTGCACTATCACCTTCACTTAGCAGACTAAGAGCAGCAAAAAGATCTCCTTTAAATACAGATTTTTCTTTAACCAATAATGACGGACGGTCATAATCGTATGAACTGTACAATACTGAATCTCCTTCAGTTTTCTCAATAGCTTTGAACGCTACAAAATCACCGTCTTTAATTGTTTCACCTGATTTGTCGGTGTGGATCTTATACAACATATCTCCTTCACCTTTTTTAAAATTGCTGCAAGCGGCTAATCCCGTAACTGCCAGCCCTAATACGATTACTAATTTTTTCATCTTGAAATATACATTTGTTTTTTAATGATTCTACCCTGAGATTGTAATTTTTACTCCTGATATCTTCTTTTTGGGTTTATTCGTTTATTATTTATTTGCTGTTTGTGTTTATTGCTATCCTGTTCAAGGTACTATATTAACAAAAGTGATTTATATTCCGGTAAAATTACATTAAACTTTTCCCTTACCACATCTATTTTATCTGCTGAAAATCCACCAGATGCATTTTTATGCCCTCCGCCACTGAAATATTTTTTACAAATTTCATTTGCAGGAAAATCTCCTACCGAACGTAAGGATAATTTTACAAAATCTGGGCGTTCAATGATCAATACTGCCAGACGTATTCCACTGATTGAAAGTGCATAATTGACAATACCTTCGGTATCGCCTGTTGAGATCTTAAATTGATCCAGCTCCTGAGCAGTGATCACAATTATTGCAGTATTATACTCTGGCAAGACCTCCAGTTTATTCAATAGGCAATTTCCCAGAAAACGAAGTCTGTTTAATGAGAAATCATCGTATACTAATTGATGGATCAGTGTATTATCAGCTCCGCATTCGATCAGGTTAGCTACAATATGGTGCACATTTGAGGTAGTTGAGCGAAAACGGAACGATCCAGTATCTGTCATGATTCCGGTATATAAGCAGCTGGCAACATCTTTAGTTAGGAGATGTTTGTCGGCCATAATGTTTACAATGAATTCATAGACTAATTGTGCGGTTGCACAGGCACTAGTAGTCCAAAGACGATAATCTTCGAATCCCTCAGGTTCCAAATGATGGTCTATCAAAACTTTTTTTGCTTTTGATTCACGGACATAAACGCCTAATTCATTAATCCGTACCAGCGCATTGAAATCTAGGCAGAAAATTAAGTCTGCGTCGGCTACATATTGTTTTGATTCTTCCTCCTTCTCAGTGAAAATGATCACTTCAGAATTGTTTGGCATCCACTGTAAAAAACTTGGATAATCGGTAGGGGTAATCACTTGTACCTGATGACCCTTCTGGACCAGATAAGTATATAATCCCAATGAAGATCCCATTGCATCACCATCCGGTTTGGGATGAGTGGTAATTACAATGCGCTTAGGTTCAATTAAAAACTCTTTTAAATGGGTTATTTCTAACATGTATGGTTAAAAGGAATGCAAATCTATTAAAAATACTGATTTACTCAGGCTGATTTTTTAAAATCCTTTAAGCTTTGATTTATTAGCTGTATTTTTGCACCAATTTTGAAATAATAAGATGGCAACGAACAGAACTTTTACAATGATTAAGCCCGATGCTGTAGCCAATGGCCACACCGGAGCTATTTTAGATGATATTATTAAGGGTGGATTTAAAGTTATATCCTTAAAATACACTCGTTTGAGCAAGGATATTGCTGGGCAGTTTTATGCTATACACAGTGAGCGTCCTTTTTACAATGCGCTAGTCGACTTCATGTCTTCAGGTCCGATTGTAGCTGCTATTCTTGAAAAAGACAATGCAGTCGAAGATTTTCGTAAACTGATCGGAGCTACTGATCCTACAAAAGCAGAAGCTGGAACCATTCGTAATAAATATGCAAAATCAATTGATGCGAATGCAATACACGGATCTGATTCGGATGAAAATGCGCAGATAGAAGGAAGCTTTTTCTTCACCGCATTTGAGCGTTTCTAAAAAAACTTATAATCGCCCTGAAATGAGCTTTTTATGCTTGTTTAGGGCGATTTTTTATTACCAATACATGAAGATATTACAAACCCGTTACCTGATCTTTTTTCTGGTAATGCTCATCGTTCCTGGTGCGGTTTCCTATTTTGGGGGTTGGGATCGTACTATTGATTATTTATTTGTACTGAAGGCATTTTCCATTGCCTTCTTTATTACCGTTCTATACTATCTCCTCGTAAAGAATTATAGCGAACGGGGTAACTAGTTTACAGGAATATTATTTCATCGATAATACTGGTTCCTGCATGTTCATTCATTTTTTCAATGATGTTTGAGCGCATCATCATCAATTCATTTTTAATTACCGCAGACTCCATTCTGATAAATAATTTACGGTCGCGGATAAAGATATCTTTGGTCCGGTTTGCAACAGCTTTCCCCATCATTTCTGGCCAGGCTACAATCAATGAGGTTTCATCGAACTTCCTTCTCAGCTTATAAACCTGAAGCATCTGCTCTATTGCATCCTTTAATGACCTGTCGTTTGTGCGCCCCATGTTTTTTGTCACTTATTTTGGTTTTCAACGATATTAAACAACAATATTACCCTTTTCAATATCAAAAATACTAACCGGAACATCCAGTTCACTGAAAATGGCTTCAATTCTTTTTCTACTGGTGTCTGTAATAAAAATTTGTCCAAAGTCTTTATCAGATACCATTTTCATCAACTTGGTTGTTCGGGCATCATCTAGCTTGTCGAATATATCATCTAACAGTAGCAATGGTTCGAAGCCTTTCTGCCTGAATAGAAATGTATATTGTGCAAGTTTTAGTGCAATCAAAAAAGATTTTTGCTGTCCCTGCGATCCGAATTTTTTCAATACCATCCCATGTATGGTGAAATTCAGTTCATCTTTATGAATGCCACTTGAAGTACGTTCCAGAATACGATCGCGCTCTAAATTCTTTTTCAGAATTTCAGAAAAATTATTCAAAAGTAAAGGCGAATCGTATACCAATTCTACTTGTTCAGCATCCTCACTCAGGTATTGATAGTGTTTGTTAAAGATATCTGTAAATTCAATCATAAAGGCCTTTCGCTTTTCAAAGATTTTATTTCCTGAAAGTATGAGCTGATCATCATAGATTTCCATCAATGCTGGATCATATTTCCCTGAAATGCCGATCTGCCTTAAGAGAGCATTTCTGTTCATCAGACTTTTATTATAGCTGATCAACTCATCTAGATATTGGCTATCAGTTTGCGAGATTACATTGTCAATGAATTTTCTTCTTTCTTCACTACCTTCTATGATCAGACTGATGTCATTTGGAGAGATCATGACCAATGGAAAAATACCGATATGATCTGCCAGGCGTAGATATTCCTTTTTATTGCGTTTGAATTTTTTCTTTTGTGTACGCTTTAATCCGCAAAAAATCACTTCATCATTCTGGTCTTTTTCAAATATTCCTTGAATCATAAAAAGATCCTCACCCTGACGAATCTGTTGGCTGTCAATGGGATTGAAATAACTTTTGCAAAGAGATAGGTAATGGATAGCATCAAGGATATTGGTCTTTCCTGCACCATTGTTCCCTGTAAAGGCATTGACCGTATCCGAGAACACTAATTCAGCTTCAGAATAATTTTTGAAATTTATTACAGATAATTTTTGGAGCCACATATTCATGCCTATACTGAACGCTAATCAGCAAATTTACTCTTTTCGTTTCTTTAAGTTCGTAAAACCGAATGTTTTTTAGTTAAACAAAATAGAAATGTTTTTTGAATAATAAACGCCCCTCACAAACGTATATAAACAAAAATCAATGCATTTTAAAAGATCTCAAAATTATCATAGCCAGATTTAGCTCAATCTTTATTAAAAAAAATCAATCTCGCTGATTTAAAAGTTGATACTTAGTCTGAAAAATGTATTTTTGCGGGATTGTTTAGGTGAGAAGGTTTACAATTTTTAAAATACCAATGTCAAAAGATCAAAAAGATATCGTAACAGAAACAGGCAATGAGCTTGGAAATACAGGCAAATTTGTACAGGAAAATGCAAAGAGCCTGGCCGTAATTGGGGGTGCCATCATAGCTTTAGTGCTTTTATACTTTGGTTACCAGAATTTTTATCTTGCTCCACGCGCAGAGAAAGCGGCTAATGAAATGTTTAAAGCAGAAGAATATTTAGCTATCGACTCGCTTAAAGATAGAGCGATATCAGGCGATGGATCCTATCCTGGCTTTGAAAAGATTGTAGAGGAGTATTCAAATACAAAATCTGCTAATCTTGCAAATGCATATTTGGGTGGCTTATATTTACAGAAAGGTGAGTTTCAAAAAGCAAGTGATGCATTGGGTAAATACAGTAGTACTGGAAGTCCAATCATTGATCCATTAGTTCTTGGAATGTTGGGTGATGCGTACAGTGAACTAAAAGATTATTCAAAAGCAATAACTTTTTACAAGAAAGCTGCCGATAAGAGTAATAACTCATTTACAAGTCCGCTATTCCTTAAAAAACTAGGTTTAGTTTACGAGGAGCAGAAAGATTTTAAATCTGCTGCTGATGCCTACAATAAGATCAGAACTGATTTTCCTGAAAGCGTTGAAGCATCTTCTATTGATACCTATATTGCACGTGCAGAGGCACAACAATAAAAATATTTCCTCAAATGGCTGTTACCAGATAATCAGGTAACAGCCATTTATTATTTTCAGCCATGGCTACAATCCTAAAGAGTTTATCAGATTTCTCTCATATTGATGTTCCTTCAGCAGAGTCATACAAATTCGGGATTATTGTTTCTCAATGGAATGCTACGGTAACAGGAGCATTATATGAAGGTGCTTATACAGCTCTTTTAAAGCATGGTGCTCTGGAACAAAACATTATGACCATAAAGGTTCCCGGAAGTTTTGAGTTGACTTCGGGGGCAGATATTTTACTTGGCTCTAAAAACTTGGATGCTGTTATTTGTCTTGGATGTGTAATACAGGGAGAAACCCCTCATTTTGGCTTTATTTGCAATGCTGTTGCCAATGGAGTGACAAAAGTTTCGATCAAACACAATAAACCAGTAATTTTTGGCGTATTAACAACTGATAATTTACAGCAAGCTCTTGATAGAGCAGGAGGTAAGCATGGAAATAAAGGTGAAGAAGCTGCAATCACAGCCATAATGATGGCAGGAATTAAGCCTTCCCTGGATCTGTAAAATAATTTTGAATAGTGGACTTATTTCAATAATTTTAAAAAAAAGCAAGAATGAAAAAAGTAGTTATCGGCATGATAGCCTTATTTATAGCCACAACAGTATTACAGGCATGTTCCTCAAAACTTTGCCCTGCTTATGGAACTTATCCAAAGTCAAGACGTTAATCCTGCATTTTTCCTTAATTCAATTTGACTGGAATCTGACCTGCCAGTCATCCTCTTTTGATACTTTTGTTCTTTCTTAAAAAAATTGTTTGATCATGAACTGGATTCCATTAACTAATCTCGAGCAATTAGAAAGCATAGGCCATGCCGAAGGCTATAGCGTAATTTTTAAGCATAGTACTCGTTGCTCTGTCAGTTTGATGGCAAAAAAGAGGTTTGAGCATGACTGGGATGTGATTCCTGCCGAAACTTCAGTATATTTTCTTGACCTAATCAGTAATAGAGAAGTTTCCAATACTATTGCACAGAAATTCAGTGTGCATCATGAATCTCCGCAGCTTCTTTTGATAAAAAATGGCGAATGTATTTACGAAACTTCGCATGGAGAAATCTCTGCAGAAGAACTTGCGGAACAGATAGCCTGATCAGTTGTAAAAAACAAAGTTCTTTTTAATCCTGAAAGTTAAAGCTGATGTTTTGAATCAGATCGGGGTGGAGGCTCTTTGCAACCGGACAATTTCTTGCAGCTCTTTCTAAAATTAATTGTTGCTTTTCGGTATATCTGATATTAGGAAAGTTAAAGCTGATTTGAATTTCACTAACTCTTCTTGGTTCAGCTGCCATAATTTTTGTGATTGAGCAGGTGCTGCCCTCAATTTCAATTCCATGTTCCCTGGCTGCAATTCCCATAATCGTAAACATGCAGCTTCCTAATGAAGCCGACATGAGGTCAGTTGGTGAAAATGCTGCTCCCTTGCCCTGATTGTCGAGCGGTGCATCAGTAATGAGTTCATTGCCTGATAAAACATGCTTTGCTTCAGTTCTAAGGTCGCCTAGGTAGGTAGTTTCAATTGTAGCCATTTTGCAAATCCTAAATGAGTTTATGGTCAAAAATAGTTAAATTTTGATTCTATGGCAATCAAATTCAAGATCCCCCGGTATAATAACACTCCAATGTCAAAATAACAGAACGGTGTATTTGACACTCAAATCTTCCCAAAATTCTTTACTTTTGCTTTATGATCGAATTACCGGTTATTCCAGTTAATCAAATGCAGCGTAAGCCAAACTGGCTTCGTGTTAAACTTCCAGTTGGAAAAGAGTACGCTCATGTTCGCAGCTTGGTAGATACCCATAAACTTCATACAATTTGTGAGAGTGGCAATTGCCCTAACATGGGTGAGTGCTGGGGGGCAGGAACTGCTACATTTATGATACTTGGCAATATCTGTACCCGCTCATGTTCTTTTTGTGCTGTTGCAACCGGCAGACCCTTAGCAGTGGATACGGATGAGCCTAACCGTGTTGCTAATTCGGTGAAGTTAATGCAGGTTAAACATTGCGTGATCACCTCCGTTGACCGTGATGATCTCAAGGATGGTGGTTCTACTATCTGGGCTGAGACCATCAATACGATCAGAAGAGAAAGTCCGGATACTACTTTAGAGACTCTTATTCCTGATTTTAGGGGAGTATGGGATAATCTTGATCGCTTATTGGCTACCCGTCCTGAAGTGGTTTCGCATAATCTGGAGACTGTTCGCCGCTTAACAAAAGAAGTGCGCATTCAGGCAAAATATGACCGCAGTTTGGAATGTCTTCGCAGGATCAATGAAGCCGGTTTAAGAACAAAATCTGGCATTATGCTTGGACTGGGAGAAACGGAAGAAGATGTTCTTGAAGCAATGGCAGATCTACTTGCAGTTGGTGTTCATATCTTAACCTTAGGACAATACCTGCAGCCATCACGGAGTCACCATCCTGTTATCGATTGGATTACTCCCGAGCAATTTGAGAAGTATAAGCGAATCGGATTGGAGATGGGTTTCAAATATGTTGAAAGCGGACCATTGGTGCGTTCTTCTTATCATGCAGAAAAGCACCTGTTCGAGTTTTAATCTTCGTTTAAGTTTCAACTAGTGGTTGAAAAATACCGGTTCCATAAATTTTTCTGATCAGTAAACTTTTTTTAAAGCCAGATTTACGTGATTACACTAGAATTCGGATTGCCCAAAAAGACGGTCAAATCCTTTAAGATGCAGAGAAATGATAATCGTTTGGGGCTTAGAAAATCTCTTGCATTACCTGAATATATTAAAACTCAACAATAAATCCGATGGTAGGTGTAAACTGGGCTTCATCATTTTTTAATAAAGTTGGTATTGCATTACTACCATCTGCTTTAATCAATAAACCATCAGTTGTAGCAAATGCATTATTGTTTGCAGTTCTTTTAAATGTGTATGTGGGTACTGCAACGCTTTTTGCAGCATACCAATTGGTTACATCTAAAAACAAATCAATGGTGGTTTTCTTAAAATTCCATTTCTTGTCTATACGAATATCACTGCCATTATAGCCACCTAATCGAAGTGTGTTCAATTTTGTGAAATCAAATATTCCTTGTCCTTGAGATAAATAATTTATTTTTGATTCCGCTTCATTATAGGGTGTGTACGGTGCGCCGCCCTGGTAACGGAATTTTATTCCCAACTCCCAATTGCGTTGAAATTTATAGCCAAGAGTAACACTCAATAATTGTTCATTATCCCAACTGCTGGGTATCAATACATTGTTTGCTCCGCTATATTTACTTCTGTAAAAGGTATAGGATAACAGACCAAAAAATTGGTCTGTCAGTTTCTTTTGTGCAAATACTTCAAAGCCATAAGTATTACCTTTCCCATTTGTAATTACAGCTTCGTTACCCAATACATTAAAATCACTACCAAGATTGGCTAATGAAATCCCATTGCGTACAGAAACAGGAACATTATTGTATTTTTTATAAAAGCCTTCTAAGGTGAACCGAAGTCCATCATTCGGTAAATATTCAATTCCTGTTACGTAATGGTCGCTCTTTAGGTACTTGCTGTTCTTATTCAACAGATTATTATTATTATCTGCAAAACCTAAAATAGTATAAGGTGCTATTTTATAATAGCTACCTATTGAGGCATTTGCCGTCCATTCGTTTGCCAATACATAGCTCAAAGAAATACGTGGCGAAAGTGTTTTTAAGGGATTATTTCCGTCGGTTGTAAAGCTATTCATATCGGCACGCAAGCCTCCACTTACGCCTAATCGGTTATCAAAAAGGCGCTTTCCTACTTGTAAAAAGGCACCATATTTAAAAAAATTATTCAAGGGGCTTTGGAAATTGATGGAAAGATTAGGTTGTATTATTGCCCCCTTGCTGTCTTTAATCTCTTTTCTTAAAACTGTATAGGTATTGTTGTCGTATTCTGCTAATTGCAACATTCCACCGTAGGCAATCTTCCAGCCATTATAAGTTTTATTTACATCGACGCGTAGTTTATTTTCAGCTTCAGTTGAGTTTATAGATAATATTCGTTGAGACGGTAATTGTAGTTTGTTGTCCTCATATTGTTTAATATCATTATTAAACCAATTTCGGCTTATAGCTACATTGAGAAAACCATTGTTGAGTAACCTCTTTAAAGTAAATCCTGAAGTATAAGTGTTTTGAAATATAATTGGATTAGAATTTATGATGTACAATTTTTCAGGACTTGCGCTCTTTATTTCTGCAAATTCAAATTCATCAATTGCTCCAATGCCAATGAACGAAAGGGTAGTTTTTTTATCAATTTGATGAGTAATTTTTGTTTGAAAATCCCAATAATTAGGACGTATGGGTAAATCAATTAGAGAGAAAAGTAATTGTAAATACGAACGCCTTGCTGAAGCTAAGAAAGTTGTTTTTTTGTTTTTAGAAAGTGGTCCTTCAAAAGTTGTAGCCAATTCGCTGGCACTAAGCCTTACGTTTCCTTGAAAATTATTTGGATTTCCATTTTTTTGCTTGAACTGAAATACCGAACTCAATGCATTATCATATCTGGCATCAAAAGCACTTGAATTTAATTTTACATCTTCGATAAACGATACATTTAATATTCCCTGAGGGCCACCTGAACTTCCCTGAGTTTGAAAATGATTAATTACAGGAACCTCAATGCCATCTAAATAAAAAACATTTTCACTAGGGCCACCGCCACGAATAATGATATCATTTCTAAAACCACCACCGCCAACCCCACCACCCACACCGGGCAAAGACTGAATGACTTTGCTAATATCAAAGTTACCACCCGGGTTGGCTTTTATCTCTTCAGTCGTTAAACGCTGAACACTTAAAGGTGTTTCTAAAGTTGCAGCTGTTACGGTACGTCTGTTCGATTTAAATAGTACTTCTGTTAGGGCGCTCGCTATGGGTTCTAATTCTATGGTTACGAAATTTTCGTTGCCTGCATTTATAGCAATATTGTAAAGTGTTTCAGTTTTATACCCAATAGAAGAAAAAATAATATTATAGGTTCTTAATGTGATACCTGATATCTTGAATATTCCGTTTGTATCAGCCATTGTTGCCTTGTTTGTACCTTCCAAGGCTATATTTACATTAAATAAAGGTTTTTGGGTTGATTTATCAATTACTTTTCCTGAAATACTGCCATTAGTTTGAGAAAATGCACTTTGCGTGAAAAAGATAATTGATAAAACGAAAAGAAAAGAAAATTTCATATTGGAATAGTATTGTCCTATTTTTAAGTATTTAGACAAATATAGTCCTATTTTAAATAAATTAATCTAAGGCTAAATAATGTCAGTGCTGGCATAGGCGTGTCGCGTGTGCCTTAAATCTATTGGTCATTCCAGACTCGATCTAAGGTCATACTGGACTTGATCCGGAACGAAACTCCATCCCCAAAAACCGTCCTGTATGACTATCCTTAACTTTAATAAGCTCTTCTGGTGTGCCTTCAAATAAGATCTGCCCACCACCTGAGCCACCTTCAGGACCAAGATCGATCACCCAATCAGAAACTTTGACCACATCCAAGTTATGCTCGATTACCAGAATAGTATTTCCATGGTCAACTAACCTGTTCAGCACACCTAAGAGTACATTGATATCTTCAAAGTGGAGTCCGGTGGTTGGTTCATCCAATATGTAGAACGTGTTACCGGTATCTTTTTTAGAAAGCTCTGTGGCTAGTTTAACCCGTTGCGCCTCGCCTCCTGATAGAGTAGTGGATGATTGTCCGAGGCGAATATAACCCAGCCCGACTTCCTGCAAAGTTTTAATCTTACGGTAAATTGCAGGAATAGGCTCAAAGAATGCCACAGCCTCTTCAATACTCATATCTAATACATCGCTGATTGATTTTCCGCGGTAGCGAACTTCGAGCGTCTCACGATTATATCGCTTGCCACTACACTCCTCGCATGGAACTTGTACATCCGGAAGGAAATTCATTTCAATGAGCTTCATACCTGCACCTTGGCATGTTTCGCATCGCCCACCTTTTACATTAAATGAAAATCTACCTGGCTTATAACCTCTGATCTTTGCCTCCGGAAGCATAACATAGAGGTTTCGGATATCTGAAAAAACACCGGTATAAGTTGATGGATTAGATCTGGGAGTACGTCCAATGGGGGTTTGGTCAATTTCTATGACCTTATCGATATGCTCAAGCCCTTCAATTTTTTTATAGGGCATTGGTTTTTTCTTAGCTCTAAAAAAATGATGGTTAAGAATAGGGTAGAGTGTTTCGGCGATCAGGGTAGATTTACCACTTCCTGAAACTCCGCTCACGCAGATCAGTTTTCCCAGTGGAAATTCAACAGAAACATCCCGAAGGTTGTTCCCGCTTGCATTTTTTAGGATCAGCGATTTCCCATTACCTTTTCTTCTTTCTGCAGGTATGGCTATCTCTTTCCTTCCACTGATATAGTCGTTGGTTAAGGTATGAGCTTTTGAAAATTCTTCAGGAGTACCTTGCCCAACAACTTCGCCGCCATGCTCACCCGCTGCCGGGCCCATATCGATCACATGATCTGCGTTCATGATCATATCTTTATCATGTTCCACAACGAGTACCGTATTTCCGATATCGCGCAGATTTTTCAATGCAGAGATCAATCGGGCATTATCCCGTTGATGCAATCCGATACTGGGTTCATCTAGGATATAAAGCACATTTACTAATTGCGATCCGATCTGTGTTGCCAGACGTATTCGTTGTGCTTCACCGCCAGATAATGTTTTGGCGGTGCGGTCTAGAGTCAGGTAATTCAGTCCAACATCTAGCAGGAATCCAATTCTGGAGCGTATCTCTTTTAATATTTCTCTGGCTATGGTATTTTGTCGCTCAGTTAATCGGATTTCTAGTCCTTCAAACCACTTGCTCAGGTTGGAAATATCCATACAGGCAAGTTCGTAGATATTTTTCTCGTCAACCTTGATGTGCAGCGATTCCTTTTTTAGGCGGGCGCCAAAACATTCCGGACAGGTTTTCAGAACTCTAAAATTTTCCAAGTCTTCACCAACATCATCACCACGACGCTCGGTCTGTTCTTCGAGCATCTTAATGATCCCATCAAAAGAAATTTGATAGTTCTGTACATTCCATTTATTGTACTCTACTGGAACGCTAATGATATCTTCTGATCCATTTAAAATAACCTCAATAAGCTCTTCCGGAATTTTTTCTATTGGGGTGGACAGTAAGAAATTATATTTTTTAGCAAGTGCTTTCAGGATCTGGAAAACCCAGGTTTCACGGTATTCACCTAGGGGTGCTAGACCTCCCTGCATGATACTGAGCTTTGGGTTTGGGATCACTGATTGACGATCTACTTCAAAAATATATCCTAGTCCGCTGCATCGTTCGCATGCACCATAAGGCGAATTAAATGAAAATGTATTGGGTTGTGGCTCATCATAGGATATCCCTGAAACAGGATCCATCAAATATTTACTGTAGAAAAATTCGTTGTTTTCTTTATCACTGATCTTGATGATCCCTTTAGAGACCTTTAATGCCGATTGGATGGAATCATAAAGCCGCTTTTTATCTTCGGTGCTGACCTGCAATCTGTCAATAACCATTTCAATATCATGGATTTTATAGCGATCGAGCTGCATTTTAGGTGATAGATCTAAAATTTCGCCGTCAACTCTCACTTTAAGATAACCCTGTTTGCGGATTTGTTCAAATAGCTCGCGGTAATGTCCTTTTCGTCCTTTTACTACCGGAGCAAGTATGTTTACCGCTTGGCCTTCAAATTTTTCGAGAATGCTTTTCAGGATTTGATCCTCGGTCATGCGCTCCATTTTGAGTCCGCTGACATAAGAATAGGCTTCGCCTGTACGCGCATAAAGTAAGCGCATGAAATCATAGATCTCTGTAATGGTGCCTACTGTTGAGCGAGGATTTTTACTGGTCGTTTTTTGTTCAATAGCGATCACCGGACTTAGTCCAGAGATTTTATCTACATCCGGACGTTCCATGCCACCCAGAAACTGACGGGAATAGGCACTGAAAGTTTCCATATATCGGCGCTGTCCTTCGGCGTATATCGTGTCGAATGCCAATGATGATTTCCCGCTCCCGCTTAATCCGGTTATAACAACTAGTTTATTACGTGGGAAGGAAACGTCGATATTTTTTAAATTATGAACCCTGGCACCAAATACTTCTACTTCACTTTGCTCGCCAAGATCGGGATTAGATTTATTCATAGATTATTAACGCTCTGAATTTTTGCAAATATGCGATTTTTTCAGGTAGGGATTATTTATTCAGAGTCACAAATCATTGTAATTCACATTAGAATTGAGCTACTGCAAAGAGGTTTTTTTCTTTCCGGATGATTTTGGAGTGGAATTGGTTGTAAAACAGAAAAGGGCTGAATAAATTCAGCCCTTTTCTGTTCAGTTTATACTTATTAGTTTTTAAGAATTTGTGGCGTGTTATAACTATTCTGAGTTTCAAACGGGAAATTTTCTTCCTTATAGATTACATTTTTTGCCAGTAGTCTGCTGGCCCTGCCCGTATAACCATGACGGGTAGGATTTTCGATGATCTCTTTCATAGAGATCAGTTTGTAAACGTAGGATGCTGTTTCTCTGTTCAGCCTCATTTTAAAATAGTTGTCCTGATTTTGTCTGCTTATCTGTTTCCTTAAACCTCCCTCACCGATGTTATAGGCAGCAGCAGCTAAGGTCCAGCTTCCAAATTCTTTGTACAATGATTTTAAATATTTCGCAGCTGCAATGGTTGATCTTTGCATATTATGGCGCTCATCCAACTCAGAATTAACAAGTAATCCAAAATCGCGGGCTGTTTGAGGCATAAATTGCCAATAACCGGATGCTCCCTTGGCTGAAGTACCAGATTTTAGTCCGCTTTCAACCAATGGCATATATTTAAAATCTGCAGGAACCCCATATTTTTTCAAAATAGGTTCAATGATAGGGAACCATTTTTCTGCTTGATTATGAAGTTTCGATGTTTTTAACTTTTGGTATGAATGAGCGCGAAGTGAGGCGTTCATTCTAGTCTTAATTCTTTGGTCTCCCAGGGGTAGATTCTCGTCTGCGAAGCTTAAGGTATTAGTATAAGGTTCGACAATATTTATGCTTTTTTGGGGTTCTAAACTGATATTTAAGAACGTATCAAAATCGGCAGGTGTACTAAAAATAAACAACCTGGCGGTCAATAATAAGGCTAGCATCCCTGAACACATCGTGATGTGTTTCCTTATCATTTTAACCTCTTTTTTTAATTTCAAATGGTAAAATTTTAACAAAGATACAAATATATATCTAATTATCAAATGGTTATGAAATAGCACTCGTATACTAGCCACAATAAATATAAATTTCCGGGCTATATTTTAGGCGTATTTATCGATTTTTCAGCTCTCTTTCGGTATTTTTGATTAGTTTTGTGGTCGTCTCTTAAAGAGATAAAAAGCTTATCATGCCATTTAAAAATAAAAGGAACAGTCGGGACGACAAATCCGAAAAATCAAAACGTACTTCTGGTTCGTCTGCAAAAAGTAATACTTTTAAATCTGACCGAACTGAAAGTACAAATAGCACAAAAAAGAAATTGTTTTCGGATGATTCAAAAAAATCGTTTAAAGGCGGTTTTAAAAAGACGGATGATAAGCCAGGATCAAATTTCTCTTCTGAGAAAAGAAGTCCGAAAAGTTTTGGCCGTTCTGGTGGAGCTGAAGAAAGACCATCAGGAGAGCGTTCATATAATAGAAAGCCTTTGGGCGAAAAGTCATACGGTAATAAGCCACAAAGTGACAAGCCACAAAGTGACAAGCCACAAAGTGACAAGCCATACGGTAACAGACTTTCTGGTGAGAAAAGACCATTCGGCAACAAATCTCAAAGTGACAGAGCCCAGGGCGACAAGCCACAAGGTGGCAAGCCACAAGGTGGCAAGCCATTCGCGGCCCGCGAAAATAAATACTCAGATAAAAAGGCTCCGACAAAGAGATTTAACGATAAGCCATTCAAATCTAGGGTTAAAGAAGAATATTCTTCATCTGATCGTTCTAAATCAAGAACGGAGGATCCAAAATGGAGCTCCGAAGAACGTTTTGTAAATAAACGTAGTAAAAAACCGACACCACTTAAGGAAGATGACGGCCTCATTCGCTTAAATCGTTTCATTGCAAATGCAGGTATATGTTCCAGGCGTAAAGCTGATGAGCTGATCGCGGCAGGTGTGGTTTCTGTAAATGGGGAGCCCGTAACTGAACTCGGATTTAAGGTAGATCCTGCCAAAGATTCGGTTCGCTATAATGGTGAGTCGTTGAAGCGTGAACGAAATGTTTATGTATTATTAAACAAACCGAAGGATTATATCACGACCACTGACGATCCGCAGGAGCGTAAAACAGTGATGAGTCTGGTTGAAAAAGCATCCCGTGAACGGATCTATCCTGTAGGGCGACTAGACCGCAATACAACCGGTTTGCTATTGATGACCAATGATGGTGACCTTGCTGAGAAATTATCTCATCCCCGAAATAACATCACTAAACTTTATCAGGTTGAACTGAATAAGAGTTTATCACAGGGTGATATGAATAAAATCGCATTTGGTGTTGAACTGGAAGACGGCTTAATCAAGCCTGATCAGGTAAGTTATGTAGTTGGGGGAAGTAAGAAAGAAGTTGGAATTCAGATCCATAGTGGAAAAAATAGAGTTGTACGCAGGATCTTCGAAAGCCTTGGTTATGAAGTTGTGAAACTTGACCGCGTGGTGTATTCACACCTGACCAAAAAGGATCTCCCAAGAGGAAGATGGAGATATCTGGAGGAAAAAGAAATTATTCAGCTTAAACACCTGATCAAATAAGAATTGTATGCCTTCAGCTAAACCTGAAGGCATTTTTGTTAATTTTGTACCATGATCTTAACAGACACGCACACCCATTTATATTACGAAACAGATCCAGAAAAATTGTCTGATCTGATGCAAAGAAGCCTTGATAATAAGGTCTGCAGGCTGTTTCTTCCGAATGTAGATTCTGAATCTATTCCATTAGTTTTTGGTCTATCAGAATTGTATCCCGAGCATTGTTTTCCGATGCTCGGACTCCATCCCTGTGATGTGAAGGCGAACTATAAAGATGAGCTTGATTGTATCAGCAAGGAAATTGCTCAACGAAAGGTCTATGCAATTGGTGAGATAGGGATTGACCTTCATTGGGATAAATCAACATTAAGTATACAGCAGGAAGCTTTCCGAATCCAAATCGATTGGGCAAAGAATTTAGGTCTGCCCATTGTGATACATTGCCGTGAAGCTTTTGATGAGATCTTTGAGATCCTGAACGAATTGAAGGATAATAAGCTCAGGGGCATTTTCCATTGCTTCTCAGGTACTTTAGAACAGGCACATCAAGTAATCGGACTCGGATTTTATTTGGGCATTGGCGGAGTGTTAACCTATAAGAACTCCGGTTTGGATAAAGTGATACAGGATGTTTCATTGGAGCATCTTGTTCTTGAAACTGATTCTCCATACCTAACGCCTGTTCCTTTTCGGGGAAAGCCGAATGAAAGCAGCTATCTGGTTTATATAGCGCAGAAATTGGCCGATATAAAACAGGTTAGTTTGGAGCAGATCGCTGAAGTTACAACGCGGAATTCCAGAATGGTGTTTGGGGTTTAGGTTTTATTTTCTTACCCAATGCTTGGTATTTCTCACCAAGCATTTATAATTTCACTCCGCTCATAGCCGCGGGGGCTTTATCTTTTTCTGTAGCAAAAAAGTACCATGCCGAGGCGGTACGACGAGACCATGAGAACCTTTAAAAAACAATAAACTACAGCGAATAAACGCTACCGCTGCGCCTGCTGCTATGAATACAGTGGGTTGGCTAATTAAGTAATTGCCGCACCAGTCAATGCGGGAGGATCGGTTATTAAAGGTCTATACGAGCGTGGCGGATAAGAATAATTATGCTTTAGATTCATAAATGTTTTATGCGGCATTGTCTGCCGCCTGGCAGGGATGACACCTGCACAGCGATTTAAAAAAATAAATTACAATCAAAGTCAAATGTCATCCCGAAACCTACCCTTCAGCAGGTGAGGGACCTTCGTGAAAATAAGCACAGAACTAATCATTGAAAATAAAAATCAGAGGAAAATAATTAGTTTAGGAGGAGGCACACGCGACACGCGTGCGCCAGCACTTGGTGAAAAGTATGATTCCTAAAATTAAAAATCTTTATTCAGCAATTTTTCTAACTCCGTGAAAGTCAGATTCAACCGTACACGGCCTTGCTTGGCATAGGATATTTCACCGGTTTCTTCCGACACAATTACTGCAACAGCATCACTCATTTCTGAAATACCGATGCCTGCTCTATGCCTGAGTCCAAATTGAGGAGGAAGTTTATCGTTTTCTGTCAATGGTAAGATGCTACTGGCGCATTTGATGCGATTTTCAGAAATAATCACAGCACCATCATGCAAGGGACTATTTTTCTGGAAAATGCTTTCTAATAAGCGCTTGGATATTTTCGACTCAATGATCTCGCCGCTGTTTTGATAAAATTGTTCATCATAATATTTAGCAAATACAATTAAAGCACCTGTACGGCTTTTTTGCATACTCTTGCAGGCATCAATTATTGGCTTGATACGTACTGAATTATTTTTAGCAATTTCATTGCTCCCAAACAGGAATGACCACCAAGCCTTGTTTTTCTGAAGGGATGCATTCCTTCCAATTAGTAAGAGAAAACGTCTGATTTCCTGCTGAAATACTACGATCAAAGCGATGAAACCAACACTGACAAAACCACCCAGAAGTTCAGTAAGAAGGCGCATTTCGGCCTGTTTTACCAATAGGTAAGCAGCATAAATGATCACTAATCCGAGCAAAATATTAAGGGCAATGGTTCCCCTAATCAGGTTGTATACATAATAAATTATTAAAGCAACCAGAATAATATCCAATGCGTCAAGGAAACGCAAATTGAGGAAACTGAAATCAAAACCTTCCATCTTACTAAAGTAAAGATTAATTACGATTTATAGTATGTTGATTGTAGATCCTACCTGTTCTACAATCTTAACCGCCTCTTTTGCGGCTTGTACATCATGAACCCGTAAAATATTAGCTCCATGCATTAGTGCGATGGTATTTGCAGCTGTAGTGCCATTCAGTGCGTGTTCTGCATCAGTATTTAGTAGTTTATAGATCATTGATTTACGTGAAAGCCCAACTAGTATTGGTTGTCCTAGAATTTTTAAATGTTCAAGCTTTGCCAGTAACTCAT
>CANKAT010000037.1 GCA_947479815.1 Sphingobacteriaceae bacterium | reverse complement strand
GTACTGCATGTGCAGTTCCCCAGGGCTTTGTTCTTTCAATTTCAATATCTATTCCAAAAGGTTTGAGGTCGAATGTCTGGAAAACATAGTCTGTTTTGATTTTTCCCTGTAATTTAGGTTCAAAAATACCTTTGAAGTTTTCAGCAAACTCTTCTTTGATCACAAAAATTACTTTACCGAAACCGGCTTTTATCGCATCATATATAGAATATTCTATGATTGTTTCACCGTTTGGCCCAAATCCATCTGTTTGTTTCATGCTGCCATATCGGCTTGCCATTCCTGCTGCCAGGATCACTAAAGTAGGTTTCATGCTTATCTTGAATTGAGTTAATATTTTTTCTGTTTTTAAATCAGATTCTTAGTTAGAATTAAAGGTTGTTTAAAACTAAAATGCAATTTTCTTTTCATTCTCATTAATAAATTGGAAACTTCAATTCATATTATTTTACTCCTTGCAACTTTCATTCCTTTTATGGAACAAAATCAGCAAAATAATTATTTATTTTTAACGTATTTCTCTAGCCAGTTATCCATTTCCCACATCATGTGTAATATGGATTCTTTAGCTCTATAAGTATGTGATTCGGATGGAAGTAAAACCAGTCTGGTGATAGCTCCATGGCCCTTCAGAGCAGTGTAAAGCCTTTCGCTTTGCATAGGGAATGTGCCTGTATTATTATCTGCTTCTCCGTGAATAAGTAATAATGGAGTCTTGATTTTATCTGCATAGGAGAAAGGTGACATTTTATTATATATCAAAGGCGCCTGCCAAAAGGTTCGCTCTTCTGACTGAAAGCCAAAAGGTGTAAGACTTCGGTTATATGCTCCGCTTCTAGCAATTCCTGCTGCGAATAGATCGGTTTGTGCCAACAGGTTTGCGGTCATGAATGCACCATAAGAATGCCCCCCAATGGCAATGCGTTTTCTGTCGGCAACCCCCAGTTTTACCAGGTAATTAATAGCGGCCTCTGCATTATACCTGATCTGTTCAATGAAGGTATCATTTGGTTCTTTATTGCTTTCGCCTACAATTGGCATATCGGCATTATCTAGAACAGCGTATCCTCGGGTAACCCAGTAAACTGGTGATCCGGAACTCAACATACTGAATGTATGCGGTGAGCCTTTTACTTGTCCGGCGGCCTCTATTGTTTTAAATTCTCGTGGATATGCCCACATCAGTACAGGTAGGGGGGCGTCGCCAATTTTGAAACCAGCCGGTAAGTATAAAGTACCTCCTAGGTTGATCCCATCTAAACGAGTATAACTCACCTGTTTTTTCTGCACTCCATTTAATTCAGGATATGGATTTGAAAAATTCGTGATCTGTGTATAAACATGATCTGGCAGATTGACTCTGAAGTAATTTCTGACTGTTTCTGCAGATTCTCTGCTATTGATAATGAATTTACCATTATTAAAGAAAACAGGCCGCTCAAAATAGGGAGCAGCTGAGTGGAAAATGGTATCCCTGATCTTAGTTTTAATATTGAATTTTAAAATCATTGGACGATCGCCTTCTGGCGAAGAACCATCGCTGATGCTGAAAATATTCACATTGTCAGGATCACTAATTCGTTTTATACCATTGGATTCTGTTAACAACACATTCCTATTAAATTCATTTTTCTTGGTTACCAACACGCCAGGATCGCTATAAGCATCTTCATAATAGCGATCAAAAAGATTTACTCTGAAGGTTTCATTTCCCGGTTTAATGAAAATACGTCTTTCGGCTCTTGTTTTCCACCATCGTTCGGTCAGGATTGCTAGTTTATCATCGCCCCAAACAATTGAATAAAACCGGAAATAACATTCAGCCAATTTGAGTGCATTCTGATTGAATGGTACAGCTTGAGTATAGACAA
Source organism: Sphingobacteriaceae bacterium (assembly GCA_947479815.1). GTDB lineage: Bacteria > Bacteroidota > Bacteroidia > Sphingobacteriales > Sphingobacteriaceae > Daejeonella. Next base: position 28,980 of record CANKAT010000037.1, on the reverse strand, counting down.
TATCACGTATTGTTGCCTGCTGTGAAGGGTTTCCATTATCTAAAGCTTCAACCCAGTAAAGCGTTGCTCCTTTGTCGGCACGCCATCCAAATTCTCGTGGTCCTTTTGGTACGCCATCAAATCCTGCCGGAATGTTTTCAGCTAAAGGCGCATCAAATAACTTTTTTACCAGTTTTCCTTTATCCTCATAAACGCTTGTAGTGAAAGGGAACAAGCTTATGGGCACCGTATAGGAATAGGGACGATTGATATTGGAAAGCAGAATATATTTTCCATCTGGAGAATATTCAAATGAACGGATGATCTGAGGCTGCAGGAAATTACTGCTTTCTCCTTCCATGCTAACCAGTTTTAATTGTGAGGTTAAAAAGTGATCGAAAGCCATTTCGTCATAAGGGCTTTTCAATAAGTCCTGATAGGTTGGGGCAGGGGTAGATTTTCCTGTGTTTTCCTGAATTACCGGACCAGCAGGTATGAGTTTTTGGTCTGTTAAGACAGTTCTTTTTGGATCAACAAATTGAGCAAGAATTGTCTTCCCATCCGGGTTCCAGACAAAAATTTTCCCGTAAGTTTTATTGATATGCTCTTTACCCAGTCGCTTTGCTGCAAGTGATTTCAAATCGGCAACCCATAATTCGATTCCGGTTTGGCTGGTATGGGTAAATGCGATCTTAGTTTCATCAGGCGACCACGTGATGTCTGAAAGCCTCGCTTCAGCAGGTAATCCTGTGAAAACTGACTCTTGACCAGTACTCAGCGATTTTAATTTTATTCCTTTAAAATAAGTTGATCGACTCGGGCCATTCGTTAAGGGATCAATTCGAAGTCCGGCAAGTCGATATTCAGGCTGGGATAACTCATTGATCGTTGGAAGACCTGACCACTCTAATAAAAGCATCCACTCGCCATCAGAGCTGATTCTGACACCCGGACTAAGTGGGGCTTCAAGCAGACTGATTAGTGATTGAGGAGGCTTTTGATAGGCTGTGTTTTGCTGAGCTAAAAGATGTGTTGTACAAAAAAAACCTGCTATCAGTATTAAGGTGCTGCGTTTAATCATTCAATTTTTAAATTTTTGACCTCTCAGCAGTGCAGTAAGGTCAGATTGTTTTAGTGATAAATAAGGTTCGAAATACAGATTCATTTTCTAAAAATTCAACAAAAATATAACGATTTGATTGATATCAGTTGCTGTAATTTTATGTTTGTTAATGCTACTTTACCGATCTAAAATCCTGATCAACTTGAATGCTAAGCAGAGATTCGTAAATGAGCCGAATTACATTGTCAACGTCTTCTTTATGAATCATTTCAACCGTAGTATGCATATATCTTAAGGGTAATGAGATCAATGCAGAAACTACCCCGTCATTTGAATAAGCAAAAGCATCGGTGTCTGTTCCGGTCGATCTGGAAGATGCCTGTCGCTGGAATGGGATGTTATTAGCTTCGGCAGCTTTGATCAATAATTTATTCAAATTAGTTTGTACAGCAGGCGCATACGAAACTACAGGGCCTTTTCCGCAGGCAAGGTCGCCCTGAGTGATCTTACTGATCATTGGTGTTTGCGTATCATGTGTAACGTCGGTAACGATCGCAATATTTGGTTTTATACGGTGTGCGATCATTTCTGCACCACGAAGTCCGATTTCTTCCTGCACAGAGTTAACAATGTATAATCCAAAAGGTAATTTTTTCTTATTTTCTTTTAATAAACGCGCTACTTCAGCAATCATAAATCCACCTGCACGGTTATCAAGAGCACGACCAACATAATAGCGATTATTCAAAACCATAAATTCATCCTCATAGGTAATGACACAGCCTACATGGATACCTAGTTTTTCAACTTCATCGCTGCTGGTACAGCCGCAATCAAGAAATATATTTTTTAAAGTTGGAGCTTCCTCTTTCTCACCGCTGCGCGTATGAATAGCAGGCCAGCCAAATACAGCTTTAACAATTCCTTTGTCGGTATGGATATTCACTCGTTTCGATGGAGCAATCTGATGGTCTGAGCCACCATTTCTGATAACATAGATCAATCCATCTTTGGTAATATAATTCACGAACCAAGATATTTCATCGGCATGAGCTTCAATCACCACCTTGAATTTAGCTTTTGGATTGATCACCGCAACTGCAGTGCCATAATTATCAACCATGTGTTCATCAATATACGGTTTAATATAATCCAGCCAAAGACGTTGACCTTCCCATTCAAATCCAGTAGGAGAAGGATTGTTTATATATTTTTCAAAAAAAGCCAGTGATTTTTTTGTCACCACTGGGATGTGCTTATGATCTTTATTTTTTGCCATCTTCTTATTTAGTTTTTAATATTTTCTCCATGATCACAAAATCATGTCCATCCTTTTGGAAGGAGTTTTCAGTTTCTTTAAATCCAAATTTACTATAAAATCCTGAAGCATTTTTGCGGGCATTGCACCAAATACGTTGATAATGCTCTGCTTCAGCTATTTCAAGTAAATATTTTAATAATTCAGTTCCATAACCTTTTCGCTGATAGGGCTCAAGAGTTGCGAATTTTCTGAATTGTATAGAATGGTCATTTTTAAAAAATGAAAGTACGCTGATCAGTTTGTTATCGTCAAATAATCCGAGGTGCATACCGTTTTCATCATCAGGCAGTGTGATCTTATCAAGTGGCTGTCCTGGATATAAAACTTCTCTGCGTATACGCCAGGTTAATTCATGAGATATTTGCTCAATATGCGACATGATAAAATCAAATTACAATGGGATATTCCCATGCTTCTTTCTTGGATTATTAACCACCTTATTCTCAAGCATTTTAAAAGCTTTAATAAGCTTTTTTCTGGTTTCTGATGGCTCGATTACTTCATCTATGAAGCCCCGTTCTGCTGCACGGTAAGGATTTGCGAAAATATCTGAATATTCCTTTTCTTTCTCGATCCAGCGTGTATTTGGATCATCAGCTGCTGCTATTTCTTTCTTGAAAATGATCTCAGCGGCTCCTTTAGCTCCCATAACTGCGATCTCGGCACTTGGCCATGCGTAATTCATGTCGGCACCAATATGCTTGGAATTCATTACATCATAGGCACCACCATAGGCTTTTCTAGTGATCACTGTGATTCGAGGTACCGTAGCTTCACAGAAAGCATACAATAATTTAGCTCCATTGGTAATAATGGCATTCCATTCCTGGTCTGTACCGGGCAGGAAACCGGGAACATCTTCTAGAACAAGTAGTGGGATATTAAAGCTATCACAAAAGCGTACAAAGCGGGCACCCTTAACCGATGAATTGATATCCAGTACACCTGCTAAAAATGCAGGTTGATTTGCTACAATACCAATACTTCTTCCTGCCAGACGTGCAAAGCCCACAATGATGTTTTCCGCGAAATCTTTATGCACCTCAAGGAAAGAGTCTTGATCAGCCAACTCGGTGATTATTTCACGGATGTCATAAGGCTGAGAATTATTTTCAGGAACAATATTATTTAACTTTGGTCTCTGCTCTTGGCCAGGCTCATAGGCAATGGCAGGAGTGTTTTCCTCACAGTTCTGAGGCATGTATCCTAGAAGTTTTTTAATATGATTGATTGCATCAAGCTCATTGCTACAGGCAAAATGTGTGACCCCAGATTTAGTAGCGTGCGCTGATGCACCTCCTAAATCTTCAGAACTCACAATTTCATGGGTCACTGTTTTGATTACATTGGGCCCGGTAACAAACATGTAGGAAGTGTTTTCTACCATCAGAACAAAGTCTGTTATGGCTGGCGAATAAACAGCGCCTCCTGCACAGGGCCCCATAATGGCGGATAGTTGTGGAACGACTCCCGATGCCATGGTGTTTTTATAAAATATATCGGCATAGCCTCCCAAAGAAACTACACCTTCCTGAATTCGGGCTCCCCCTGAATCATTTAATCCGATAACAGGAGCGCCATTTTTCATAGCCAAATCCATGATTTTGCAAATTTTTTCGGCATGGGTTTCAGAAAGAGAGCCTCCAAAAACTGTAAAGTCTTGAGAGAAGACATACACAAGGCGGCCGTTGATTGTTCCATATCCAGTGACAACTCCATCGCCGGGATATTGTTCTTTCTCCATGCCAAAATCTGTGGAACGATGCATAACCAGCATTCCGATTTCTTCAAATGAACCCTCATCTAACAAAAAATGCAATCGCTCTCTGGCAGTAAGCTTGCCTTTTTTATGCTGGCTTTCAATTCTGGCCTTTCCTCCACCCAAAAGGGCTTCTTCTTGTTTTTTTCTTAAAACTTCTATTTTATTGTTCAAAATATGCCGGGTTTTAATTGCTCATTAGGCGTGAAATTACTAAAAATTGAATAAAGGAATCGAACAAAGCAGCTGTTTTCCTTGGCCATTATTAATGTTTTTGGATATTTAAGATCTAAGTGACAATTAGAGGGTGCAATTCAGTGAGGTGTGATTCCAAATTGTTCTAATAATGGGATAAATGACTAGATTAAAAGAATTAGTTTATAAACCGACAAAAAATAATTAACTATGTTTTTTAGAAAGCATAATAAATAAAAAAGCAGCTGAAATGTCAATTGAAAGAACCGAAAAACAAAAACGTGGGTATGATGAATTACTTCAGGGTAATCGTGACTGGGTGAAGAAAGAAACGGAAAAGGATCCTGACTATTTTAATAAATTGGCTGCCGGACAGGAGCCTGATGTTCTTTGGATAGGTTGTTCAGATAGCAGGGTTCCAGCCAATGAAGTTACTAATACTAAACCTGGTCAGGTTTTTGTGCACCGTAACATTGCAAATGTCTGTGTACATTCTGATATGAATATGCTCAGTGTTCTAGATTATGCAGTCAATGTTTTAAAAGTTAAGCATGTGATTGTTTCTGGGCATTATGGTTGTGGTGGTATAGCCGCTGCATTAAGTAATCAGCAATTTGGACTAATAGATAACTGGCTTCGCCATATTAAAGATGTTTATCGTTTGCATAGCCATGAACTAGACAGAATTTCGGATGAAACGCTAAAAGTTAACCGCCTTGTTGAATTAAACGTGATTGAGCAGGTTTATAACTTATGTAAAACTACCATTGTGCAGAATGCATGGCGTGAAAGAGAAGACCTTGAAATCCATGGCTGGGTGATTGATATTAGTACTGGCCTTGTGAAAGACTTGCAGGTTACTGCAAAATCAAGCGAAAACCTGGGCGAAGTTTTTAAACTGGATGAGTCTAGAGTGAGCTAAACCGATAGATTTAGCTCACTTTAGTAGTTAGTAGTTAGTAGTTAGTAATTAGTAATTAGTAGTTAGTAGTTAGTAGTTAGTAGTTAGTAGTTAGTAGTTAGTAGTTAGTAATTAGTAGTTAGTAGTTAGTAATTAGTAGTTAGTAGTTAGTAATTAGTAATTAGTAGTTAGTAATTAGTAGTTAGTAATAAGTTATAAGTAATAAGTTATAAGTAATAAGTTTTCTGAGGTATGAGATCAGAAAAAGCAGTTAATCTCAGTTAGCACTAAACTGTCTTTGTTCTTGGCTCTTGGTTCCTGGTTCCATTTTCTGATGTCTTAGGTGTTGCTATGAAATGAAGCTAAGTTATCTCAATACTCAATACTCAATACCCACTACTCTAACCACCTAACCACCTAACCATCTAACTTACCTACTCTTTATCCAAAAACGGATATCTATAATCTTTAGGTGGATCGAAAGTTTCTTTGATTGTTCTTGGTGAAACCCATCTCAATAAATTGATCATGGATCCTGCTTTATCATTAGTGCCCGATCCTCTGGCACCTCCAAAGGGTTGTTGACCTACAACAGCACCGGTACATTTATCATTGATGTAAAAATTACCTGCAGCATTTCTTAAGGCATGGGTGGCTTTAGCCAGAGCATATCGATCTTGTGCTAATACAGCTCCTGTAAGTGCATAAATTGAAGTTTTGTCAATAATTTCAAGTGTTTTTTCAAAATCTTTATCCTCATATACAAAAATAGTAAGCACCGGGCCAAACAATTCTTCGCACATGGTTACATAGTTTGGGTCTTTTGAAAGGAGCACAGTAGGTTCAATAAAATAGCCTTTCGACTTATCGTAGTTGCCTCCTGCTATGATTTCAATATTTTTATCATTTTTAGCGCTATCTATAAATCCCGTTAGTTTATCGAAAGATTTTTCATCGATTACAGCATTAACAAAATTCCCTAAATCTTCTGTAGGACCCATTTTCAGGCTTGCAAGATCACGCTCTACTAATACTTTGATTGCAGGCCATACGGATGCAGCGATATAAACCCTTGACGCGGCAGAACACTTTTGACCTTGATATTCGAAAGCTCCACGAATTATTGCAGTGCTTGAAGCTTCCACATCTGCAGAGCCATGTACTAAAATAAAATCTTTACCACCTGTTTCTCCAACAATGCGCGGATAGCTTTTGTATTTATGGATATTGTTGCCAATGGTCTTCCAGATATCTTGGAATACTGTAGTAGAACCTGTAAAATGTATACCTGCAAAATCAGCATGGTTGAAAATAACCTCGCCAGCATCCGGACCTGAAACATATACCAAGTTAATCACGCCATCTGGTAAACCGGCCTCACGGAAGATCTGCATCAAGACATTTGCAGAATAGATTTGTGTATTTGATGGTTTCCAAACCACTACATTTCCCATCATTGCTGCTGAAGTAGGCAAATTGCCTGCAATTGCGGTGAAGTTAAAAGGTGTTAATGCAAATACGAATCCTTCGAGTGCTCTCTGCTCCAGTCTGTTCCAGCTTCCTCTAGGTGATACAGGAGGTTGTTGCTGGTAGATTTCGCACATGTATTTTACATTGAAGCGCAGAAAATCAATTAACTCACAGGCAGCGTCAATCTCAGCCTGAAATGCATTTTTTGATTGCCCCAGCATCGTAGCAGCATTGAGTTTATACCGGTATGGCCCTGCAATTAGATCGGCAGCTTTTAAGAAAATAGCTGCACGTTGCTCCCATGGTAAATTTTCCCATGCATCCTTAGCTTTTAAAGCTGCTGATATTGCATCAGAAACATGTTGTTTACTTCCCTGGCTGTAAGTTCCTAGCAAATGCTGATGATCATGCGGTGGGTAGATATTTACCTTTTTAGCTGTTCTTACTTCTTTCCCATCAATGTACATCGGTATATCGATCGTTTTGGAACGTGCATCAGCAAGTGCTTCTTTTAGTAAAGTTCTTTCTTTACTTCCTGGAGCATAATTTAATATCGTTTCATTTACCGGTTCTGGTACGTTGAAAAATCCTTTTAACATAATTGGTATTGTTAGTTGCTTCAAAGATAAGGCTTTGGATGAAATCTGCAGATCGATTCCATTTAAAAATAATCAGACTTGATTATTGAATGAATATAGAACAGCAACTCATGATATAGACATATTGTTGTTTAGAATCAAGTTTAAATATGATTGTACTCATTATCTGTAGGGATGAATTTGTTGATTTTTGAAAAGATGGAATTGGTTCACCTTTTAATCTCAAGATTATGAATTTAATAGAAGCAGTGAAAGTAACTGAAGACAAAGTGATTATGAAAGGGCTTGTTTATCAGGGACCGGGCGAAATGAAGTGGATGGATGTTCCAATACCCAAGGTTTTAGCTCCAACTGATGCCCTTGTTAAAGTTTTAAAGACGACCATCTGCGGAACTGATCTTCATATTCTTAAAGGTGATGTTCCTGCAGTAACTAAAGGAAGAATTCTTGGACATGAGGGTGTTGGGATTATTGAAGAGATAGGAACTGCAGTGAATAACTTCAAAAAAGGAGATCATGTTTTGATTTCTTGTATCACTTCATGCGGTAAATGTGAATATTGTAAACGGCAAATGTATTCGCATTGTGAAGATGGTGGTTGGATATTAGGTCATTTGATTGATGGTACTCAAGCTGGTTTCGTACGAATTCCTCATGCTGATAATAGTCTTTATAAAATTCCTGCAGGTGCTAATGAAGAAGCAATGGTTATGCTTAGTGATATTTTACCCACAGGCCATGAGATTGGTGTAATCAACGGAACAGTAAAGCCCGGAGATACCATCGCCATCATTGGTGCAGGCCCAATTGGTATGTCTGCATTACTTACTGCTCAGTTCTATTCACCTTCAAAAATCATCATGGTTGATATGGATGAAAATCGTTTGGCAGTAGCCAAGAACTTTGGGGCTACACATACGATCAATCCCGCAAAAAATGATGTCGCTAAACTAATTGCAGAAGAAACGAAAGATGGAGTAGATGTAGCCATTGAAGCAGTTGGTATACCACAAACGTTTGATATTTGCCAGGAAATTATCCGCCCAGGTGGGCATATCGCCAACATAGGCGTACATGGCAAAAGTGTTGATTTGCAGCTTCAAAAGTTATGGATACAGAACATCACCATCACCACCGGACTCGTTAACACGAATACCACACCTATGTTGTTAAAAACAGTACAAAGCAATGGTATTCAGCCCGAAAAGCTAATTACCCATCGATTTAAATTTAATCAGATTATGGAAGCTTATGAGGTTTTTGGAAATGCAGCCAGAGAGAAAGCGATTAAGGTGATTATTGGTGATTAAGTGGAGCGGAATTAACCTAATATATCTCAGTCTGCATACCTTTTCAAGCCCTCGGCTGGCTTCCAGGTAGATTTAGGCTCATAATAGTTCCATAGTAATTTTGAAAGATTCCTGATGAGTTGATAACCCTCATTATCAGAGGTCCAGCTTTCATCTTTCTGGTTTTTGGTAGCGATGCAGAAAACATAATCACCATGCGGGGCATTGACTAGTACCACCTCTGATCTAGAACGGTTTACTGCTCCCTGTTTTGATGCGGCCTGGATATAGGGTGGTATTTCTGAGAGGGCTTCAGCGTCCCAATAAATTCGCACCATATTGCGGTACATACGCTGGCTTGCTGCTGGGCTTACTGCCTGTCCATCTCTGATTTTTTTTACTAGCAAAGCCATTTCTTTGGGGGTTGTTTGCCCCCAGCCATAAAGCTTCTGGTATGCTTGCCGGCCAGCTGTTCTCGAATTCAAACGGGTATATTCAAAACCATTTTCTGATAGCCATTGATTGATATTTTCTGATCCAGCTAGTTTTTGAAGCCATAAACTGGCAGTATTATCACTTGTGGTAATGCTAAGCATCTGCACCTTGCTAAGCTGTATTTTTTCACCATCTTTAAATGAACCCAGGATGTCTTCACCGGCATAAAGTAAGCTATCGCGATACGTAAGGTTCTGATGATAACTCAATTCTTTCTTTTCAATTTTATCAAATACCCCGCACATAATGGGAACTTTGATCATGCTTGCGGTTGGAAAAATAGTGTCAGCGTTGATGGATGCTACTTTGCCTGTTCTTAGATTTTGAACATAGATTCCTACATCGCCCTTGAAATCATTCACGAGCATTTGCAATTTTTGTGTTAATCTTTTGTCTGTCTTGGTTTGAGAGCCAGCAGTATAAACCAGAAATAAAAGTGTAACAAAAAGGAAAATCGATTTTCTTATCATAATGATTAATTCAATTATTCAAACATCAATAAATATAAGCGTGAAATCAAATTTGTATTTTTGTTGAAATCAGAATTTATGAAATTTCTTCGTCTGCTCTTATTTCCTTTTTCAATCCTCTATGGAATTGGGGTTTTATTTCGAAATAAGGCTTATGATTATGGTTTATTTAAGTCTGTAAAATTTAAACTGCCAGTCATCTCTGTTGGGAATTTAGCGGTTGGAGGATCAGGAAAAAGTCCTATGACGGAGTATCTTATACGCTTATTGAAGTGGGATTTCACACTGGCAGCTATTAGCCGTGGTTACGGTCGAAGAACTGAAGGGCTATTTTTTGTTGAGGAGGAATATTCTTTTGAAGACACTGGAGATGAACCCCTTCAGATCAAACGTAAATTCGAAGGGATAACAGTGGCAGTTTGTGAAGATAGGGCTGAAGCGATTCAATATGTAGCCTGGGAAAATGATGTAATTATTCTGGATGATGCTTTTCAACATCGGGCGGTATTACCCAGTTTAAGTATACTACTTTTTGAATATTCATCTTTTTTGACCACTCAATTATTACTGCCAGCGGGTAATCTAAGGGAACCTATGTCAGCAAAGAAAAGGGCTAATGTTATTGTTGTAACAAAATGTCCGCTTGATATTGACCCATCAAGAAAACAAGCAATTGCTAAAAAATTAAAACTGAATTCAGACCAACATCTGTTTTTTTCATTTTTGAAATACGGAACTTTGAAATCACTTTATGATGACCGGCTTTCAAGGCCAATGACTTCCTTAAGCAGCACTAAAAATATTATTCTTCTTTCAGGAATTGGAAATCCTGTTCCACTATTTAAAGAGCTGTCTAGTTATAATGCTGCAGTGATCCACCATGAATATCCTGATCATCATAATTTTACCGACAAAAATATTACTAAACTTGTACGGGTATTTAACAAGCTTGAAGCCGGCGATAATGTGGTTATTACAACCGAAAAAGACTCTTTGAGATTACTTTCAGTAGAATTTAAAAAACAATTAATAGGAATTCCTGTTTTTTACGTCCCTATTGAAACGTATTTTAATGAACCGGAAAAAACAGCTTTTAATAATTTAATTATAGAATATGCATCAAAACCTACACCTGGCAAAAGACTATATCAAAGATAAGATTGGCAACTTTGAGCCCGAAATTGGAATTATTTTGGGTACAGGTTTAGGCAAATTAGTTGATGATATTGAGGTGCATCATAGTTTGATGTATTCCAATATCCCGAATTTTCCAATTTCTACATTAGAATTTCATTCTGGAAAATTAATATTTGGAATTCTTAGCGGTAAAAGAGTAGTTGCTATGCAAGGTCGCCTGCATTATTATGAAGGGTATGACATGAAGCAAATTACCTTCCCCGTACGAGTAATGAAAATGCTTGGAATTCAGAAATTGTTCGTTTCCAATGCAAGCGGGGCCTTAAATCCTGCGTATAAAAAAGGCGAATTGATGATCATTAATGATCATATCAATATGCAAACAGACAATCCTTTACGAGGACATAATGCGGAAGAGCTTGGCCCTCGATTTCCTGATATGAGTGAACCCTATAATAGGGAATTAATTGACAGAGGGATAGCAATAGCAAAGAAAAATAATATTAGCTGCCATGCCGGAGTTTATGTGTCTGTGAATGGCCCTAACCTTGAAACTAGAGCTGAATACCGATTTTTACGTAATATTGGTGCTGATGCTGTGGGAATGAGTACGGTGCCAGAAGTTATAGTAGCTAATCATATGTCATTACCTGTTTTTGCGATTTCGGTTTTAACAGATGAAGGTTTTCCGGATACGCTTAAGGCAGTATCACTTGAAGAGATAATTAAAATAGCTGAAGAGGCAGAACCTAAAATGACAAAGATTTTAAAAGATCTTATTTTGGAAATTAATGATCAAACGCTTAGTATTTAGTTCTATTTTATTGCTGGCTATTTTCAGCTCAAATGCCTTTGCCCAAAGAACAATTAGGGCAGAAGGTGTTGGGGGCGGTGCAGGTAGAAGTTCGCGTGCAGGTTCGAGTACTGAAGCGCAGAATGGTGGGCAGGAGATGAAAGAAGATTCAATCATCTATACTTCTAAATACATCCGGTATACTAATCTTAAAATATTAAAGGATGGAACTCAAACGCGTCCTATAGATACTACAGTTTCTAATTTTCAGAATTATAGCCCCATTTACAGGTTTGACAAACCTACAATCGGATTGGGAAGTGCAGGTTTGGCCTATAGAGAACTTCTTTTTAATCCCACAAAGACCATTGGATTTGATGCTGGTTTTCATTCGCTGGATGCCTATCGACTAACCCAAGACTCTATGAAATTTTTCAGGGCCAGAACACCCTATACCGAGCTTTATTACGTTAATGGCCGTACTCAGGAGCAAACCTTCAAAGTTATTCATTCTCAGAATGTTAAGCGTAATCTGAATGTGGGCGCTATGTATAATCGTTTAAGCGCCGAAGGATTTTATGTTAACCAAAAGGCTGATCATTTGAATGCAGCTTTGTTCGCCTGGTATGAATCGCCAAATAAACGTTATAATATAGTTGGGGATATGATCTTTAATACCATAAAGGCTGGAGAAAATGGATCTACAACCAATGATACTATTTTCAAAAGTGATCCCATTGATAAAATAGCTATCCCTGTTCGTTTAAAAGCTAGAAGTAAAGATCGCCCTATGCAGACCTGGCGTCAAACGCAGTTCTTCTTCAAACAATTTTATTATATCGGCAGGATCGATAGTCTTCCTGATACGGAAGCTGCTCAAAAAATATTACCTACACAGCGTTTTTCGCATGCATTAACCTATACTAAAGATCGGTATAAGTTTTATCGTAATGAGAATGATGAATTTGGTGCTTTTCCCATCCTTCCTTCCCAATCATTTACTGAAACCAATGATTCTACAAAAATTTCGAATCTTAGAAATGAATTTAATTATAGTTTTTATCTGAGAGGTAAGGCCTTGAGCTTTATAAAAAATGAGTTGAAACTAGATTTAGGACTCCAAAATGATATTTACCAATACGAACAGCTTGATTACCAATCGAATTTTTCAAATACCAGCTTAAAGGCAGGACTCGCATATAGGTTCAGCGATAAGGTAAGTATTGAAGCAGACTTGAACCAGGTTGCCCAAGGAAAGCATGCAGGAGATTTTCTTTATGAAGCTAATACTTCTTTTTTGTTGAGCAAATCTGTTGGGAGGATACTACTTGGTGCCTATGTTCAGAATAAGTCGCCTGAACAAATGTATGAACGTGTAAACTATCAATACCATAGTTGGGATAAGAATTTTGATAGGACAAAGGTGAGTAACCTTTCCTTTTTATATGAAAATCTAAAATATAAACTAGCTGCAAAAGCCGAATATTTCCTGCTTAATAATTATTTGTATTTCAAGGAAACTTCTAGTGCAAAGCAGATTATGCCTGAGCAGACTGGAACCAATATCAACTTAATTAAGATCACCCTTTCTAAAGATTTCAAGATGGGTAGGTTTAATCTCAACAATTATATAGTCTACCAAAAAACTGATTTTCAGGATATTTTAAGAACTCCTGAGATTTATTCTTACAGTAGTTTTTTTTATGCTGCTAAATTTTTCAAGGTGTTGTCAACAAACATAGGTTTTGATGTGCGATTTAATACACCTTTTAAAGCTCCTGCCTATGCAATTAATGTAAGTCAGTTTTATAATGATAATGCTTCATTGGAATACTCTACATATCCGGTTGTTGATGTATTTGTTAGAGCAACTTTAAAACGTTCCAATCTGTTTATAAAGTACGATTATATCAATCAAGGGATGCTTTCAAACGGGTATTATACGGTAAGAGGGTATCCAATGCAGGATAAATTATTAAAATTTGGGGTGAGCTGGAAGTTTTATAACTGATAATCTGTTGTCTGTTGTCAGTTATCAGTTGTCAGTTGTCAGAGGTCTGAAGTCGGAGGTATGAAAAAAGCAGTAAATCTCACTTAGCACTAAACAGTCTTTGTTCCTGGTTCTGTTATCTGTTATCTGTTGTCTGTTGTCAGTTATCAGTTGTCTGAGGTAGGAGGTCTGAAGTCGGAGGTATGAAAAAAGCAGTAAATCTCACTTAGCACTAAACAGTCTTTGTTCTTTGCTCTTGGTTCTTGGTTCTGTTGTCAGTTATCTGTTATCTGAGGTATGAAAAAAGCAGTAAATCTCAATTAGCACTAAAAAGTCTTTGTTCTTTGCTCTTGGTTCCTTGCTCTATTCTTCTGTTATCTGAAGTCAGAGGTCTGAAATAAAGCAGTAAATCTCAATTAGCACTAAACAGTCTTTGCTCTTGGTTCTTGGTTCCTGGTTCTTTACTCTTTGCTCTTGGTTCCTGGTTCTATTTTCTGAAAATTAGGTTTTCTGTTTTTTCTTTTTTGCTGCCGGGAATAAGACATTGTTCAAGATGAGTCTGTAGCCCGCAGAGTTGGGATGCAGATTCAGGTCGGTAGGAGGGTCACCTACCATGTGCTGATAATCTTCTGGATCATGACCGCCGTAAAATGTCCATTGTCCTTTACCAAATTCACCATGAATGTATCTGGCTTCATCATTTGCCTTTGTTTCGCCCATAACAAGTACATTGGGCTTGATCACGTTTTTTCTAAAAGCAGTGGTTTGACCCATAAACCCTTTTACAACTTTATCATGGTTTTGAGTGAGCATGGTAGGTACAATGTCCCATTTTGCCGAGAAATCAAAAAGTGTAAAAAAGTCATTCGTTCTGTTTAAAGATGGAGACCTGATAGGAGTTGCATCAATATTTGAAAATTCATTATTTGAAGGATTGAGGTCGAGACCGAAATTCTGGAAGGCCAATGTCTGGTTGAAGTCGAGTTTCGACTGGGCTTTAGGGTCTGCAGCATCTCCGTCAAAAACGCGTTCAGCAATATCAGTTCCGTTAGCTGCAAGGGCAATATCAATGGTTTCTGGTCCAGAGCACATGGCAAACATAAAACCCCCTCCAGAAATGAAATTACGAATATTTCTTGCTACTTCCAGCTTCATTTCTGAAACTTTTTTGAACCCATTTCTTTTAGCCGTAGCTTCCTGTAGCTTTACATCTTCAATATACCAGCTCGCATTTCTGAAAGCACTCCAAAAGCGGTTGTATTGCCCTGTGAAATCTTCATGATGCAGGTGAAGCCAGTCATACTTTGGTAAGTCACCTTTTAAAACTTCATCATCATATAAGATGTCATACGGAATTTCAGCATAAGTCAGAACCATAGTTACGGCATCATCCCAGGGTAATTTATTTTTGGGTGAGTAGACCGCTATTTTAGGTTCTTTTTCAAGCTTGACCATGTCCATGTTTACGGATGGATCGTTTATCTCATTTAAGATAACAGTCACTTTTGCATCGGCAATAACTTCATAAGACACTCCGCGGATCTTACATTCAGATTCCATGGTTTGTGAATATTTTATCAGGAAACTTCCACCCCGATAATTCAGTAGCCAATCTGTTTCAAGACCATTTTTTAATGCCCAATAGGTAATTCCATAAGCCTTTAGATGATTTTTCTGTTCCTCATCCATAGGAATGAGAATAGAAGCAGCCCTGCACACTGAAACAAAAAGTAAGATTAGAAGCGTTAAACGGACTTTTAGCATGAATTCTATGAGCGTTAAGAATGTATTAAAGTTAAACAAAGAAGAAGATATTCATAGAATTTTACCAATTGCCTGAAATAATTAACTTTGTCAACCAATAACAAAGATTGAACTATGAGCAAAGCAATTATAAAAACTGAAAAAGGTGACATGACTGTGCAATTTTATGATAAAGATGCACCCAATACGGTGGCAAATTTTCTGAAATTAGCAAATCAAGGTTATTATGATGGGGTAACTTTCCATCGTGTAATTAATGATTTTGTTATTCAAGGTGGAGATCCAACTGGAACCGGCGCCGGTGGTCCGGGTTATAGCATTGATTGTGAGCTGGATGGTGAAAATCAATTTCATGATAGAGGGGTTCTTTCCATGGCTCATGCCGGAAGGAATACTGGAGGTTCCCAGTTCTTTGTCTGCCATAGCCGTACTAACACAGCTCATCTTGATCGTAATCATACCTGTTTCGGCAAGGTTATCGAGAATGTAGATGTAGTAGATGACATCCGTCAAGGAGATAAGATACTAGGAATAGAAATAATTGAAGAGTAGTATAGAGTATAGAGTACAGAGTATTGAGTATTGAGTATTGAGTACAGAGTATTGAGTACTAACTAAACCGATACCTATCGGGTAACCACTAACTAGTACAGAGTATTTGCTAAATAAGTATTAAAATTTTTATAGTAACATGTTGAGCTGTATTTATCTAACCACTAACCACTAATTACTAACTACTAAAAAAATGAATTTAAGAGGACTAGTTTCCGTTTCCGGTAAACCGGGGTTATTCAAATTGATTGGCCAGAATAAATCAGGCTTTATCCTGGAAACACTGGATGAACTTAAGAATAAAATTGTAGTGAATATTAGTACTGCAAAAATGGCCTCTCTAGAAGACATTACTATTTTTGGTGAAGATTCTGATCTCAAATTGAGTGATATATTCTCTAAGATGAAGGGAAGTAAGAGTATTCCTGATCCTAAAACTGCAGATGGTAAGGTTTTACGTTCATTTTTTATTGAAGTAGCACCAGATCATGATCAGGAACGCGTTTATGCTTCAGACATGAAAAAGATTATTACTTGGTTTAATACCATTAAGGATCTTCCATTATTCGAAGAAGCAGCACCTGAACCTATTTCTGAAGCTGCCGCCACCGAGTCATTAGTGAAAAAGCCGGAGCCAATTATCATGGATAAACCAAAGGCTACCAAAGCACCTGTGAAAAGCGCGACAAGGCTTTCTCAAAAATCTAAATAATAAATTTATAAAATATTCAAGGCACTATTTTCATTTTGAAATTAGTGCCTTTTTTATTGGATCAGAAAAAGTACAGAATCGCAGCTCCTAAGGCTAATCCGATGAGAACAAAAATCCAGAATTGCTTCTTTTCATTCCCTGTATTCGCGTACTTGAACCGGTATTTTCTTTTATAATCTGTCATATTTATTGACTTAATCGTGGTGATAGGGTTCTCCTTTTAAGATAGTATAGGCACGATATAATTGCTCAGCAAAAAACAATCGAATCATTTGATGTGAAAACGTCATTTGTGATAGCGATATTTTATCATTACTTCTTGTATAAACTTCTTCGCTGAAGCCATAAGGGCCCCCAATGATAAATACCAAATGCTGTTGTCCGCCAACCATTTTCTTATTTAAATATATAGAGAAGTCTTTGGATGAAAACTGCTTTCCATTTTCGTCGAGCAGAATAACGTGATCTGTGCTTTGAATGTTTTTAAAGATCAATTCAGCTTCCTTACTCTTTTGCTGTTCTTTTGAAAGGCTTTTGGTGTTCTTTAATTCCGGTATCTCTAGTATACGAAACGGAATATAATGTTTGAGTCGCTTTAAATAGATATCAATACCCTCAATAAGATAGTTGTCTTCTGTTTTGCCGATGGTGAGAAGGCTAATCTTCATTATTTTAATAGGTTAACGAACCTGATTTCTTAATCATGTTTGAATTGAAATCAGTGCCATCAATTACATAATAATACAGTCCAATGGTTAAGATTTCATTTTTGTAAAAAACCCTTGAAAAAATTATAGCAATCGTATAATAGAAAAAAGCTTAAGGCCTTGTTGTATTACTACTGGCCTTAAGCTTTTAAATGATTGTTTTATATTTTATTGATTCATTCTGATGATATTCAGTGCACCACCCGCTTTGAACCATTCAATTTGTTGTTCATTATAGGTATGGTTTACATTGAATGTATCAGTTGTTCCGTCGATATGATTAAGAACAATGTTTAATGGTTTTGCTGGAGCAAAATCATTTAAACCTGTAATATCTATTGAATCGTCTTCACGAATTTTGTCGTAATCGTTTGCATTGGCAAATGTTAAGCCAAGCATTCCTTGTTTTTTCAAGTTGGTTTCGTGAATGCGGGCAAATGATTTCACTAGAATAGCACGAACGCCAAGGTGTCTTGGCTCCATTGCTGCATGTTCGCGTGATGATCCTTCACCGTAGTTTTCATCCCCTACAACAATACTTCCAATTCCTTTTGCTTTGTAAGCTCTGGCTGTAGCTGGTACCGGGCCATATTCTCCAGTAAACTGATTCTTAACAGTATCGGCTTTATCATTGAAGAAGTTAGTAGCACCAATCAGCATATTGTTAGAGATATTATCCAAATGGCCTCTGAATTTCAACCATGGACCAGCCATAGAAATATGATCCGTAGTACATTTACCTTTTGCTTTGATCAGAAGTTTTAATCCCTTGATGTCTGTACCTTCCCATGCTTTGAATGGATCAAGTAATTGAAGGCGTGAAGATTTTTCATCAACGATCACACTTACTTTACTTCCATCTTCGGCAGGTGCCTGATATCCAGCATCTTCTACATCAAAACCTTTAATAGGCATTTCAAGACCTTGTGGCTCTTCAAGCTTAACCTGCTCACCAGCTGAGTTAGTTAGGGTGTCGGTCATCGGATTGAAAGCCAAGTCTCCGGCAATGGTCATTGCAGTAACGAGTTCTGGTGAAGCTACAAATGCATGCGTATTCGGGTTTCCGTCGTTACGCGATTTGAAGTTTCTGTTGAATGAAGTAATGATTGAGTTTTTGCGGGTAGGATCATCGCTATGACGAGCCCATTGTCCGATACATGGCCCACAGGCATTTGCTAGAACTACCCCACCCATATTTTCAAAGGTTTTCAAGAAACCGTCACGCTCTACTGTGTAGCGAACAAGTTCAGATCCCGGAGTAATGGTAAACTCAGCTTTAGAAATTAATTTCTTATCTACCGCTTGTTGTGCAATAGATGCGGCTCTTGAAATATCTTCATAGGAAGAGTTTGTACAAGATCCTATCAAACCAACTTCTAAAGTTTGTGGCCATCCATTTTCTTTAACAGCAGCTGCAAATTGTGAAAGCGGCCATGCCATATCCGGAGTAAACGGACCATTGATATGTGGTTCAAGTGTTGAAAGGTCAATCTCAATAACCTGATCGAAGTAATTATGCGGATTAGCATAAACCTCATCATCACCTGTTAAATGTTCTTTTATTTGATCAGCTAGTCCTGCAATTTCTGCACGTTCAGTACCTTTTAAATAGGTAGCAATTTTATCATCATACCCGAAAACTGAAGTGGTAGCCCCAATTTCAGCACCCATATTACAGATTGTTCCTTTTCCTGTTGCAGAAAGAGATCGAGCACCTTCGCCAAAATATTCAACGATAGCGCCTGTTCCACCTTTTACTGTAAGTATACCAGCAACCTTCAGGATCACATCTTTTGCAGAAGCCCAGCCAGATAATTTTCCGCTTAGTTTTACTCCGATAAGTTTAGGGAATTTAAGTTCCCAAGCCAAACCAGCCATTACATCACATGCATCAGCACCACCAACACCTATAGCAATCATGCCCAAACCACCTGCATTTGGTGTATGTGAGTCAGTACCGATCATCATTCCACCTGGGAAGGCATAATTTTCCAGAACTACCTGGTGAATAATGCCGGCGCCTGGCTTCCAGAAACCAATTCCATATTTATTTGAAACCGAAGCAAGAAAATCATAGACCTCCTTATTTTGAGTATTCGCTGTTTCAAGATCTGAATCTGCTCCAACCTTTGCCTGGATTAGGTGATCGCAATGTACAGTAGACGGAACAGCAACTGTTGGTCTTCCTGCTTGCATGAATTGCAATAAAGCCATTTGCGCTGTTGCATCTTGCATTGCTACACGGTCTGGTGCGAAATCTACATACGTTATACCGCGCTCATGTACCTCTGTGGCATTACCCTCCCACAAGTGGGCGTATAATATTTTCTCTGTAAGTGTAAGTGGTTTCCCAACTACTTTACGTGCTGCCTCAATACGAGGGCCGTAGTTGTTGTAAACCTTTTTGATCATGTCTAAATCAAATGCCATGTTATTTGCTTGATTTTAATTTATTTCTAATTCAACTGCGGGCGAAGTTACAAAAAACGACCTGAAAAATGAAGCGTTTAGTCTATTGAAAGTGTAATAAATCTGCTATTTCAATAAAAAATAGTCTATTCTTTATAAAATAATTCAAACAGGTTAATTCAAACAAATTAATAGAATCATATTAAATACGTAGTTCGGGAATTTCTTCTGCTTTATTGCTAAAGATTTGGGAGCCATTATAAGACACCTCCCAGGTCACTGGCAATGCTTTTTTGAGCATATTGCTTACACCGCAGTATTTTTCCTGTGAATCGTTAACGGCTTGTAATGCTGCCTCCAGGTTTTCATTTTTCCCTTTAAAATTATAGATTACATGAATAGCAATATATTCTATTGGAGCACTCTTACTGATCTCACCTATAACCTTCATGTCAAAATCATCTACTTCTTTTTCTGCCCTTCTCAGGATTGCCACAATGTCCATACCGGTGCATCCAGAAAGAGCGCTTAAAATGAAAGGTTTCGGGATTGGTCCGTTGTCTTCACCTCCAACTTTTTCTGGCGCATCCATAATTACTGTATGTCCGTTAATTAAGGCATTGAATTGCATTTTGCCCATCCATTGGGCTTCAATTTCGTGTACCATGATCTGTATGTTTAGGTTATTAAGGTTACAGGTTATTAATTACTCTGTTTAATTTTTTTCTCACTTCAGAGGCTATTTTGACCAAGGAATTATTCTGGACAGATACCATGGATGCGACAGGATCTACTGCTGACACCTCTACAATTCCATTTTCTTGCTCCTGAACGATCACATTGCAGGGAAGCATGGACCCAATTTTATCTTCAGCCTTAATTGCTTCAAATGCAAAGTTTGGATTGCATGCACCCAGGATCCTGTATTTTTTAAAATCTATATCCAGTTTTTTCTTGAATGTTGCCTGCACATCAATTTCAGTCAGGATTCCAAAACCCTCTTTTTTTAGTTCTTCGGTAAATTTGTAATGGCGCTTTCAAAATCCCCATTGATTTTTTTTGTGAAATAGTAACTCATATTCCAGTGGTTTAAATGATTAGATTATGTATCAAAATTGAATTTTTTAAAGTGAATGCTCTGTTACAACTGTTACATTCATTAAGATTTTTAAGAATGAAATAGTATCCTGATTTTTTCGGCCATTCAAAAGATTAGCGATGTTAAAAACCTTCATAGATTACTCCAGAGCTCGGAGTCTCTTTTAATTCGATTTTTATTAACTCAGGCACCAGAGGTTTTATCTTTTTCCATAGCCAGATGGCTAAATTTTCGCTTGTTGGATTTTCAAGACCAGAAATTTCATTCAATAAATGATGGTCTAGCTTTTCAATTACCGGCTGAATAGTTTTTTTCAAATCTCCATAATCGATGATCCATCCACTTTTTTTATCAGGATTACCTTCAATAAATACGCTGAGCCTATAGGTATGACCATGCATGTTCCCACATTTATGGCCTTCAGGTACAGCTGGTAAATAATGTGCAGCATCAAAGGAAAATTGCTTGTAAATTATCATAGACCAAAATTAGGTCTAAAAAAGACCCATAAAAATGATCCAAATCAGTTTTATGAAATTATCAAGAATGATTTTGAGGATGGATTTAGGGGTGAGGGTGGTATTATTTTTAAAGTACTTTGAAAATAAAACCATTATTACTTAAAGTATCAAGAATAACAGGCAGACTATGCTCAAGCCGGTCAAATGCTTTTATGCTATCGTGAAATACAATTATTGATCCATTTCTGCTGTTCTTTAACACATTATTGATGCAAGTTTGAGCACTAATTGTTTGATCAAAGTCACCGCTCAAAACATCCCACATTAGTATTTCAGTTTCTGGAATTTGCTCCCTGATCGCAGAAATTTGTGATTTTTTAATTCGGCCATAAGGAGGTCTGAACAGCTTGCTACCTGTAAGCTTCGAGCATTTTTTGATATTATTTAAATAGTCGTCATTGTTCGTATTCCAGCCTTTTAAGTGGTTATATGTATGATTTCCAATCATATGCCCTTCTGAAATTACATCTGCGTATATCTCCGGGTATTTATCAATATTCTCGCCAATGCAAAAGAATGTTGCTTTTGCATTAAACTTTTTAAGGGTTTTTAATACATATGGTGTAACAACTGGTATAGGTCCGTCGTCAAAAGTCAGATAAATGCTTTTCTCCTTCCTGTTTTTATGCCAAGTTAATGTAGGGTAGAACCACTGCAACCAAAAAGGAGAATTTGTCAGATACAAAGGCTTAATTATTATTTATCACGAAGATAAATATGTTAGCTAATTAATTGATAGTATTTTTACGCGGATTTTTAATCGAATCAATTTTGTTTAACACGATATGAAATATATAAATGGTCAGTGCTTTTTCAGATTTTCTGTTTACTTCTCTTTACTAATTGCTTTTTCTGTAGGAACACTTTCTGCACAGGAGCGCATTACTTTAAAACGCGCTACAGAGCTTGTGATCGAAAATAATCTTCAGATCAAACAATCTCAATTTTCGGAGGCAATATCTGAAGAAAATCTTCAGCAATCTAAACTGGCCTTGTATCCTACGCTAAATGCAAATACTGGTTTAAACTTTAATTTTGGTCGAAGTATTGATCCTTTAACAAATCAGTTTGTTAATCAGGCAATCACCTCAACGAGTGGAAATGTATCGTCTGGTACTGCTTTATTTCAGGGCTTTCAAAAAATAAACCAAATTTCACAGAATAAGTTACAGCTTGATGCTGATAAAAGTAATACCCAGAAAATCAAGAATGACCTGGTTTTGGCTGTAGTTACTAATTACCTGTCAGTATTAAATGCACAGGATCTTTTGCTTGCCTCCAAGCAGCAATTGGCTATTTCTAATCAGCAGCTTGATATTGAGCAAAAGTTTTTTGATGTAGGCAGTAAAACTCTTGCAGATCTTGCTCAAGCCAGGTCGCAAGTTGCCACTGCAGAACTAAATGTTACGAATGCTCAGAATCAGGTAGACCTGTCATTTCTTAATCTTGCCCAGTTATTGGAGCTTGACCCATCTTCTGCATTTGAAGTTGAAAAACCTAAGATTGAAGATATGTCAAAGGTTAATTCTGCCTATACTGCTATTGACGTATTTAAATTAGCATCCTCTAGTTTTCCTGATATTCGTTTAGCTGAATTGAGAAAGCAAGCATCAGAAAAGGGTATAGAAATTGCCAAAGGAAATTACTTTCCTTCATTGAATCTGCAAAGTGGTTTTGGCACAAGGTATTCGAATGGTTCATTTGGAAACAACACATTTGGTACACAAGTAAAAGATAATTTTAATCAATTTATTGGTTTTGGATTAAGTATTCCTATTTTCAATGGATTGGCAGTTCGTTCTTCTGTCAGAAGAGCCAAGATAAATTTCCAGAATTCAGTCATCAATGAGCAGCTTGCAAAAAATAATCTTAATAAGGTAATTAACCAGGCAGTTTACGATTTAAGAGCTGCAGAAAAGCGTTATTATTCTACTCAAACAGCTTTTCAATCTTCAAAAGAAGCCTTTAATGTAATTGAGCAACGTTATTCTGTAGGATTGGTAAATTCTTTGGATTATAATCAGGCTCAAACAAACCTAAACAAAGCTCAATTCGACCAGATACAGGCGCAATATGATTTTATATTCAGAAGTAAAGTAATTGATTTTTATCTGGGTAACCCTATAACCTTTTAATTAACCCTTTTTTTCTTATAATCGAAACATGGCAAAGAATAATAATACATTAAAATATGTGCTCATAGGAGCAGGAATACTTGTAATTGTAGCAGTTGCAGGAAATAAACTCGGCTGGTTTGGTAAAAGTGAGGTTACTCAGGTGGCTGTTGAAAAAGTGGCAAAGCGTACCATCATAGAAACGGTTTCGGCAAGTGGTAAGGTTCAACCTGAAATAGAAGTGAAATTAAGTGCTGAAGTATCTGGTGAGGTTGTTGAATTGCTTGTTAAAGAGGGTGATGTGGTTAAGAAAGGGCAGCTATTATGTAAGGTTCGCCCGGATGTATTGAAGTCAGGTTTTGATCGTGCAGTAGCTTCATTAAATAGTCAGAAGGCATCTCTGGCAAGTACGCAGCAGCAGTTAAAGCAGGTAGAGGCTAATTTTGCTAATACCACTGCCAAGTACAAACGTAACCAGGAACTTTTCGCTAAAAAAGTGATATCTGCAGCTGAGTTTGATGCAGTTAAAGCTGAGTATGAAGGTTCAAAAGCAAGTCTTGAATCAACACGTCAGAATGTGGTAGCTTCAAGATTTGGTGTAGAGCAGTCAAATGCAGTAGTAAAAGAAGCTGGTGCAAACTTAGCTAAGACTACCATCAATGCTCCTGTAGACGGAGTTATATCCAAATTATCTATTGAATTGGGAGATCGCATCCTAGGTACTTCCCAAATGGCGGGTACAGAGATTATGAGAATTTCAAACCTGAGTTCAATGGAAGTGAGTGTAGATGTAAATGAAAGTGATATAAACCGTGTATCAGTTGGTGATTTAGCTGATATTGAGGTAGATGCTTTTCAGAATCAGAAATTTAAAGGAGAAGTTACAGAGATTGCAAGTTCTTCAAGTGTGGTTGGAACATCAACAGATCAGGTTACCAATTTTACAGTAAAGGTTCGGATTTTACCAGAATCTTATGCTAAACTTGTACGTTCTGATGCTGCAAATCCTTCGCCATTCCGTCCGGGATTGTCTGCTACGGTAGATATTCAAACGGAACAATTTTCTGGAATTGCCGTCCCTATCCAGTCTGTAACTACCCGTGAAAAGAAAAAAGAAGAGAATGAAGCCGAAAAGGGAGCTAAGGCAGCTTCAGCCAAAGATGAAAAGGAAAAAGTAAAAGATGCTGAACCTGTAAAAGAATATGTATTTGTATATAATGCAGGTAAGGTTAAACAGGTTTTAGTGACCACAGGAATTCAGGATGATACCTATATTTTGATAAAATCAGGGTTAAAAGGTGGAGAGGAAGTAATTTCTCTTCCATTCACAGCAATTTCCAAAACCTTAAAGGATAGCGCTATGGTTGAAAAAGTAGACAAGGAAAAACTTTTTGCAGGCGAAAAGAAAAACTAATTTCTAAGAAATTCCTAACTTGTCCCGTCTACAACATTATTGTAGACGGGATTTTTATTATGTCGAATACTCAAAATAAGATAGCAGTTGTTGGAGGTGGTAGCTGGGCTACAGCCATTGTAAAGATATTGTCTGACAATCTTATCGATAAGGAAATTTACTGGTGGATGCGTAATAATGATGCAATAGAACATATTCGCCAATACAACCATAATCCACATTACCTAAGTTCTGTCGAAATCAAGTTGCCTGATAATAATCTTAGCTCTGATCTTAAATCAATTATTGCAGCTTCTGACTTAATCCTTCTCAATGTTCCTGCCGCATTTCTAAAAGAAGCGCTGAAAAATATTAGTTCGGATGATCTGAAAGGGAAAAAGATAATATCGGCCATTAAAGGAATAGTGCCTGATGAAAATATGATCATCGGTGAATTCATGAATCAGCATTACCATATCCCTTTTAGTGATATTATTGTAATCAGTGGTCCCTGCCATGCTGAAGAAGTTGCTCTTGAAAAATTATCATACCTGACTATTGCTTCACAGGATAGTACCCTAGCTGCTCATTTTGCTTCAATGCTAAATACACGATACATTAAAACCAATGTTTCGGATGACATTTACGGTACTGAGTACGCAGCAGTCTTAAAAAATATTTATGCAGTTGCTAGTGGAATTTGCCGCGGTATTGGCTACGGTGATAATTTTCAGGCGGTTCTTATCTCGAATGCCATCCGAGAGATTGAAAGTTTTGTGGATGCTGTACACCCAATCGACAGGGATATCAAAGAGTCGGCTTATCTTGGTGATTTGTTGGTAACTGCTTATTCCCAGTTTAGCCGTAATCGTACTTTTGGGAATATGATAGGCAAGGGCTATACAGTTACTTCCGCCCAGCTTGAGATGAATATGATCGCTGAAGGTTATTACGCAGTTTATTGTCTGCATCAGATCAACAAAACATATAAAGTGAATATGCCTATCTGCAGGGCAGTTTATGCAATCCTTTATGAAAGGCATTCACCCCAAATTGAGATGAAACTATTGTCAGAGCAGCTGACTTGAATAGTGAGTATTGAGTATTGAGTAGTGAGATAGAGTCTGCTTCATTCCATATCAGCACCCTAGACCTCTTAAAAGCTAAAAGCAGAAAGTTGTAAGTAATAAGTTGTAAGTAATAAGTTGTAAGTAATAAGTTGTAAGTAATAAGTTAAAAGGTAAAAGCAAATTGTGCAATCTCATGCTTCAGACCTCTGACCTCAGACTTCAGACCTCATGCTTCAGACCTCAGACTTCAGACCTCCGACTTCATACCTCATACCTCAGACTTCATACCTCTGACAACAGACAACAGAACTAGGAATTATAAGTTAAGGAAGTTTCTTGCCTTGAAATCACCGGTATTGATTCTTACTAACCAACCCGATAGCTATCGGGTAATTACTAACCAACTAACCAACTCCTATCTGACAACAGACAACTGATAACAGATAATCTTGGTTCAAAACAAAAAAGGAGCAAAAACTCAGGTTTTAACCCGGTCTTTGCTCCTTATACTTTGCTCTTTATACTTTTAGATGCGTCTGCGTCTTTCTCCGCTTCCACCTTCACGGCGTCCGCCACTGCTACTGCCGCCGCCACGATCTTCACGGCGTTTGCCTGAGAAGTCGCGGAAACCACCGCCGCCACCACCTTCACGACGCCCACCACCGCTTCCGCCACGGTAACCACCGCCACTTCCACCGCCACGGTAACCACCGCCACCTCCACCACTTCCGCGGTATGAACCACCACGTTCGCTGCTTCCGCCTTCACGGTCGCCGGCCAGTTCTATCCGTACATCTCTGCCTTGGAAATCAACGGATTTAAATCCCTCAATAACCTGATTTACAGCAGATTCTTCAACTTCAAAGAAAGTGAATACACCTTTAAGGTCTATTTTTCCAACGCTTTTTCCGCTGATCTTAGTATTGTTGCAAATAAAGCCTAACATATCTCCACGAGTGAAATCATCAACTGATCCCAGATTCATGAATAAACGGGTGTAACCCGGACTCGTACTTGACTTGAATGAACGATCACCGCGTTCTGGGCGATCACCTCTTTCTGTACGCTCATAGCCACGATCATCACCAGAAACGTTCAGATCAGGTGCTTTAGAATAATATTCCAGGAAACGGTTGAATTCAAGAGAAGCAAATCGTTTAATGATGGCTTCTTTATCTAGATCTTTAAATTCATCCATTATACGTGGAATGTATTGTTCGATCTGTTCTTCGTTCACTTCAACATTATGAACTTTGTGGATCATTGCAAATAATTGCTTTTCGCAAACATCAAATCCAGTTGGAATTTCAGCCTTTGTAAACTGTTTTCCTATGCTACGTTCAATGTGACGAATTTTTCCAAGTTCTTTTGAGTTGATGATCGCGATAGAAATACCAGTTTTTCCTGCACGTCCTGTACGGCCACTGCGGTGAGTATAATTTTCGATTTCATCAGGTAATGAATAGTTGATAACATGTGTTACGTCATTCACGTCAATACCCCTTGCTGCAACATCAGTTGCAATTAATAATTGAAGACTACGTTCGCGATAGCGCTTCATAACTTTATCGCGTTGTTGTTGAGATAAGTCGCCATGCAATGCATCCGCATTGTAGCCATCTTTCATCAATGACTCAGCAATTTCCTGAGTTTCAATTTTGGTACGGCAAAATACGATTCCGAAAATTTCAGGATTGAAATCTACGATTCGCTTAAATGCAGCGTATTTATCACGTGCTTTTACGATATAATATTCATGTTCGATATTGACATTTCCGGTATTTTTAGTACCCATGGTCAGCTCGAATGGATCTGTCATGTATTTTTTGGCAATGCGGCGAACTTCGTTTGGCATGGTTGCAGAGAACAACCAGGTTTTTTTATCTTCCGGTGTGGTTGATAAAATGCTGTCAATGTCTTCCTGGAAGCCCATGTTAAGCATTTCATCTGCCTCGTCAAGTACTACAAATTGAACCTGACTGAAATTGATTGCTTTACGATTAATAATATCAAGCATACGGCCTGGAGTGGCCACAACGATCTGTACACCACGCTTGATCTGGCGTAACTGATCTGAAATGTTAGCACCGCCATAAACAGCAACAACATTAACGTTCTTCATGTTTTTGGCGTAATTTTTAATGTCGCTGGTGATCTGTAAACAGAGTTCACGAGTGGGACAAAGAATTAGCGCTTGTGGATAATTTTCTTCAAAATCCAATAATTCTAATAGGGGGAGGCCGAAGGCTGCCGTTTTACCGGTTCCTGTTTGAGCTAATCCGACAAAATCGTTGCTGCCTGAAAGTAATACCGGGATAGATTGTTCCTGGATTGGTGTGGGATTTTCGAATCCCAGTTCAGTAATGGCATTAACAATATCATGACGGATACCCAAGGTACTAAATGGGTTCATGATAATTTATAAGTGCTCACAGCCTTATTGCTGAAAGCGCCGCAAAGGTAAGGTTTTAATTTGGCATTTTAGTATAAAGCTGTAGATGGGGGTTTTATGATTGGAGTTATGGGATATAACGGTTTTCCATTATTCAAGAGTGGATTTCATATTAAATATAAATTAGTACGTCGCGAATTGCTTTTGAAGAACAATTCCATATTATGGGATTTTATCCGCTCATAGCCGCGGGGGCATAGTCCTTTTTCTGTAGGAAAAAAGTACCAATGCCGAGGCGGTACGACGAGACCATGAGTGCCTTTTAAAAACAATAAACTACACCGAATAAATCCCACCGCTGCGCCTGCTGCTATGAAAGGTTCTGCGAGGTCTGGGTCTGTAATTGCCGCACCTGATCCCGATAGCTCCCGATAGCTATCGGGACGGAACAAGGCGGAAGAAAGGTGAACGGAGGTTCAGTGAATGGACGATTGGATAAACCATGAATTAATAAATTCATAATTTCCTTTACAACGATGTTTATTTTGTATTTTCAAATGTTCTTGAATCTTGGTATTTGGGTTTTGATCATGATTTTGTCACTCAATTAACCCGAATAAAAAAATAGTTCAAACGAAATTATCCTTATTAAAAACACGCTCACCAACACTAAGACAGAGATTAAATAATTAGTAAATGAAACGAAGAAACGCACTCAAAGGATTGGCACTGATCCCATTCGCAGGCACTGTTCTCAGAAGTCAAACTACTCAGGCAACTACTCAG
>CANKAT010000036.1 GCA_947479815.1 Sphingobacteriaceae bacterium | reverse complement strand
CTCGGCTATTTTAGAAATTTAAATGAAGATAAGTATGAATTTTCTGCAGAGATGTATTACAAAAAGATGCAGGGACAAATTGAATATCGCAGCGGAACAGATCTGCGGGGAAATAGAAATGTAGAAGCTGATTTACTTTTTGGCGATGGAAGAGCATATGGAATTGAATTATTTCTAAAAAAGCGATTTGGCAAAATCAATGGATGGATCGGATATACACTTTCAAAAACTGAGCGCAAATTTAATGATATCAACAGCGGCCAATGGTTTCTTGCAAAACAGGATCGAACACATGATATTTCAGTAGTAGGAATCTATAGAGCAAGTGAAAGATGGACATTTTCATCCACATTTGTATATAATACCGGAAATGCCGTGACCTTCCCCGGAGGTAAATACCAGTTAAATAATACAACAGTTTTTTATTATCCTAAACGGAATTCAGACAGAATGCCAGATTACCATCGTCTTGATTTTTCGGCTACGCTAGAAGGAAAACCAGGTAAGAAATTACAATCGAGCTGGTCTTTTGGGATTTATAATTTATACAACCGAAAAAATGCTTATTCAATTGATTTTAGAGACGATCCAGACGATAAAAGCAAAACACAGGCTGTAAGAACTAACTTATTCGGAATAATTCCTTCTATTACTTGGAATTTTAAGTTTTAAAATGAAACAATCATGAACTTTCATATAACTATAAAATCTGTATTTCAGGCTATAAAATCCAATTATAGCTTGGTACTTATTCTCAGTTTATTCCTTTTTTCATCTTGCGAAAAAGTGATCGATCTTGATCTGAAAAAGGCAGAGCCGGTTATAGTGATTGAAGGCAGTATCAGCGACCAGCTTGAAAATCAATTTGTCAAAATTTCAAAAACTATCCCATTTACTGAGTCCAATACGTTCAATGGTTTTAAAGGGGCCAATGTGACCGTTATCACTCCTGGTGGCATGCCAATTAATTTTATAGAAGTATCCACAGGTTTGTATAGAAGTCAGAGGTTTAAAGGAACACCCGGTCAAACTTATAAGCTTGAAGTATTGGCAGATGGAAAGTTGTATACTGCCAGCTCCACCATGCCTTTACCTGTAATCCCCGATTCGGTAGGGTTCAAAAAACTTAGCTTTTTTGGAAATGCAAATATATATCCCACTGTCTATTATAAAGATCCTTCAGGTGTACAGAATCAGTACCGATACCTGGTAAAGATCAATAATAAATATCAGGCAGATATTGTTTCTGAAGACCGGTTTAATGATGGAAATGCTGTTTCTGATTTAATCAATTATGATGGCGATGATTTGAAGTCAGGAGATATCATCACTATTGAAATGCAATCTATCGACCGCAATGTGTTCAAATATTACTTTGCAATCAGCCAGATTGGAGGAAACGGCGGTCCGCCGGTAGCTCCGGCAAATCCTAATTCTAATATCAATAATGGAGCCCTCGGAATATTCAGTGCCCACACCAAATCAACCATTTCCATTGTTTTGAAATAGTACAGTTTTATACTTAAACCAATGCCGATTCCAATATTATGGCTTTTGGAAAAAGGATGTTGTTTTCAAGATGGATATGCGTGTGTAAATCTTCTTCATAATCTTTTAGCATCGCAAAAGCAACCTTGTATGTTGTACAAGCATCTGCGGGAGCAGTGTATCCATTACTTAATTTTGAAATCTCTCTGAACCTACTGCCCTCCTTATCATGCTCCTTCATCATCATGGCAATTGGATTCTTAACGGTCATGAAATGAGGCTGATCAATTTCTAGTTGACCATTTTCTGACTTCACCATGGAGCGGATGAAGGGAAAAAGAATGTGTTCCTCTTTCTTCATATGCATGGTCAATTCCTCGGCTGAAGCTAAGAAGTGCTTATAAATATTTAATAATTCCGGATGTCTTTCACCATGAACCTTGCAAAGCTTTTCAAGAAAGATCTTCAGTTCCGGAATCCTTTCTTTAACATAGCGATGATGGATTTTCTCAATATAATCTGCAAGTAAGTCGATAGGCCAGGCATTATAATCAATGACGATTTTTTCTTTACTGGCCAATACCGACCAGACTTCCTCTTCAACTTTCTCCTGATCAAGCTTCTGGCTTTTGCAAGCCTCAGCAATGGTCCTGTTTCCATTACAGCAAAAGTCTATACCGAATTTTTGAAAAATACTGGCCGCCTTAAAATTTGCTGTAACTAATGACCCAATTTTATAATTACCTATGCTTTCCATGATTGATTTTATTTAATGAATATTCAAAGGTATAAATAATTCTATAAAAGATAAATTTATCTTTTATAGAATTATTTTATATTTGTCATATATTATCGAATAAATGAACTGTAAAAAGGATATTGAAAGACTTGAAGACATCAAAGTTTTGGTTGATGGCTTTTATGAGAAAATCAAAGAAGATGAATTATTGGCTCCTATCTTTAATTTCAGACTATCAACACATTGGGTCCCGCATCTTGAAAAAATGTATACTTTCTGGAATGCGGCCCTCTTTGGAGTGAAGGGATACCATGGAAATCCCTATATGAAACATGCAACGATGGAATTAGATCCTGAACATTTTGAACGGTGGATCAGCATATTCAAACAAACAATTGATGCATATTTTCAAGGCCCCTTAGCTGAAGAAGCAAAAATAAGAGGAGCAGTTATGGCAAGTATGTTTCTGTTAAAACTGGATAAAATAAAACAGGGTACAATCAAACCACTGAACTGATACGGATAAACTTTAATCACATTATGATCTCAAAAGCATGTAAATACGCCATAAGAGCAACAATTTTTGTGGCTTCAAAAAAGGAAGAGGGTATAAAACTCAATATAAAAGATATAGCAAGAGAGGTGGATGCACCGGAAGCTTTTACAGCAAAGATACTTCAGGTACTTAACAAAACACGTATTATCACCTCCCTAAAAGGACCTTATGGTGGGTTTTACATTGAGGATTATCAGCTGCAGCAGCCAGTCATAAATATTGTAAATGCCTTAGATGGGATGTCTGTTTTTCAAGAATGCGGACTTGGATTAAGGCAATGCTCGGCTACTCACCCTTGCCCTATGCACGATCAGTATAAAATAGCTAGAGATGCGCTTCAGGATGCATTCCAAAATACCACAATAGGTCAACTCGCAGAGCAGGTAAATGAAGGGGGTTCATATATTAATAATCTCGGGTATTAAATAAAGAGATTCATTTTTGTATTTTGGCTGCAGATAAAACAACACCCATGCGGATAAAAATACGTCTCATTTTACTTACTGGAATAAGTATGTTCATAGCATCGTGTTCATCAAACCCTTACGGCCCAACGAACAAAGCATATAAAAAACATACCAAAGAATTAAGCAGAACTATCCGCACTAAGCCTGTAAATCTAACAGGTCAAGATTTTGTAGGTACCACAAATTTCGGACTTCGAAAACCTAATTACGTAATTATTCATCATACCGCCCAAAACTCAACCGAGCAAACCCTAAAAACATTCACATTACCTAAAACTCAAGTTAGTGCCCATTATGTGATTGGCAAGGACGGGGCAATTTATCAGATGCTGAATGATTATTTAAGGGCATGGCATGGTGGGGCGGCAAAATGGGGCAACCTTACTGATATTAACTCCGCATCAATTGGGATAGAACTTGATAATAATGGCTTCGAGCCTTTCGCGCAATCGCAAATCAACAGCCTATTAAAAATATTAGCAATTCTTAAGAAAACACATTCAATTCCTGCAGCTAATTTTATCGGCCATTCGGATATTGCACCTGGCAGAAAAGTTGATCCAAACGTCACTTTTCCCTGGAAAACTCTTGCTGAAAACGGTTATGGTTTATGGCAGGATGAAACATTAAGTGATTCTGTACCAGAAACATTTAACCACTTAGAAGCTCTCCGTATTATTGGTTATGATATCAAAAATCCCCAAAATGCTATGAAATCTTTCCAGCTTCATTTTTCACAAAAAGAAATTACAGGAATTTTGACCGAAGAAGAAGTAAAGATTTTATTCAATCTGTACAAGAAATATCTATAATGTTTAAGATTTGCTAATTTCCTTTGCCCAGGCGTCTTTCAAAGTTACAGTACGATTAAAAACCAAATGATCAGGGCTTGAATCAATATCAAGACTAAAATAACCTTTACGTATAAACTGATATCCAAAACCAGGTCTAGCATTGGCCAGATCAGGCTCTATAAATGCATTTTTAATCACAGTTAAACTATCCGGATTTATATATTCTTTAAAATCACCCTCTTCGTTTGATGGATCTTCTACGCGGAATAAACGATCATATAAACGTATTTCGGCAGTTTTTGCTCCAGCAACACTAACCCAATGGATTGTTCCCTTCACGTGGATTCCACTGGTATCACTCCCACTCTTTGACTCAGGAATATACGTACAATGAATTTCTGAAACACGACCAGTTTCATCCTTCACAAAAGAATCACATTGAATGATGTAGGCATTTTTTAAGCGGACCATAAGTCCAGGACCCAAACGGAAGTATTTCTTGGTTGGTTCTTCCATGAAGTCATCCCGTTCAATCCATAATTCAGAACTAAAAGGAATAGGACGCGATCCATCGCCACCCTCTACTTCAGGATTGTTTTCAGCATCCATCACTTCAATCCGATCTTTAGGATAATTACTGATGATCAGTTTTACCGGATCCATCACTACCATTCTTCTCCAAGCCGACTTGTTAAGATCTTCACGAATACAGAATTCAAGCAAACCAAGATCAATCAGATTCTCTCTTCTTGCAACGCCAATCCGCTCACTGAAATTACGAATAGAAAGCGGAGTATATCCGCGACGACGCAAGCCGCTAATTGTTGGCATGCGAGGATCATCCCAGCCTGTTACATAATTTTCATTGACCAACTGAAGCAGCTTGCGCTTACTCATAACCGTATAATTCATATTTAACCTGGCAAATTCATATTGCTTAGAAGGAAAAATATTTAACTTTTGGATAAACCATTCGTATAAGGGCCGATGTGGAATAAATTCAAGAGTACAAATAGAGTGGGTAATTTGCTCGATTGCATCCGATTGCCCATGGGCAAAATCATACATCGGATAAATACACCATTTATCGCCCGTGCGGTGATGATGGGCATGCTTAATACGATACATCAACGGATCACGCAGATGCATATTGGGTGATGCCAGATCAATCTTTGCACGCAAAACCTTAGCACCATCAGGATATTTCCCAGCCTTCATATCTTCAAAAAGCTGCATATTCTCTTCAATACTTCTACTTCTGTTTGGAGTAGGTTTACCTGGCTCTGTTGGGGTTCCTTTTGCTGCAGCAATTTCTTCAGCTGTACTATCATCCACATAGGCCAGACCCAATCTGATCAGGTTTAAGGCAAAATCATACAGTTGATCAAAATAATTGGAAGAATATAATTCCTGGTCCCATTCAAAACCAAGCCATTTAATATCCTCCCGGATACTATCAACATATTCTACATCTTCAGTAGTGGGATTGGTATCATCAAATCTAAGATTCGTTTTACCCTTATATTTTTTAGCAATACCAAAATTTAAACAAATAGATTTAGCATGCCCAATATGTAAATAACCATTTGGCTCAGGTGGGAATCTGGTTAGAATACGACCGTCATTTTTACCATTTCGGATATCCTCTTCAATGATTTCTTCTAAAAAATTTAATGATCTTTCTTCGCTCATACTCCATATTAAGAGGGTACAAAAATAGCAAAATTTACTGTTTACCTTAATTAATTTGGCAGATGTCCTTTTTAATACTTTCCAGAGTTTTAATTGCAGGATACAATGCAATTTTCTTCTTACTTTTACTTATATCAATTATGACAGGAAACTTAAATAGACCGATACGTGTACTTGTTGCTAAAGTTGGCCTTGATGGGCACGACAGGGGCGCAAAGATCATCGCTACCTCTCTTAGGGATGCGGGTATGGAAGTTATTTACACTGGTCTTAGACAAACACCTGAAATGGTAGTCAATGCGGCACTTCAGGAAGATGTTGACGCCATAGGAATTTCCATTTTATCAGGTGCACACCTGACGGTTTTTCCTAAAATAATGCATTTAATGAAAGAAAAAGGCCTGATTGATGTGCTTGTAACCGGTGGTGGAATTATACCTGATGATGATATGAAGATTCTTAACGAGATGGGCGTAGGCAAACTTTTTCAACCAGGAACAAATACCCATGAAATCGTTTCTTACATTACCAACTGGGTCAAAGAAAACCGTATATTCTAATCATTCCATCAAGGAATAAACGTATATATAAATCACAATAAAGAAATGGACTTTACTAATCTTCTCGTTGAAATACGTGAGCGAATTTTGTACATCACTATTAATCGTGAAAGTAAACTAAATGCATTAAATAAGGTCACATTAACTGAACTTCATTATGCTATTACACATTCATTTCATAATGAAGCTGTTGGTGGATTGATCATAACCGGAGCAGGGCAGAAAGCTTTTGTTGCTGGAGCAGATATATCAGAATTTGCAAATTTGAATACCGATGAGGGCAGAGCGCTTGCACGTGAAGGGCAAAGCAAAGTTTTTGATGTAATTCAAAACAGTGAAAAACCAATTATTGCGGCAATCAACGGATTTGCACTTGGTGGAGGGCTTGAACTAGCCATGGCCTGTCATATCAGAGTTGCCGCTACAACTGCCAAAATGGGATTACCCGAGGTTAGCCTGGGCATAATCCCAGGATACGGTGGTACCCAGCGCCTAAGTCAGTTAATAGGCAGAGGAAGAGCCCTTGAAATGATCCTAACTGCAGACATGGTCAGCGCAGCTGAAGCCTATAGAACCGGGCTAGTAAACCACGTTACAGAACCTGAACTGATTATATCCAAGTCTGAAGAACTATTAAAAAAGATCATGAGCCGATCACCTTCTGCAGTGGCTTGTGCGATCAGAGCAGTAAATGCCAATTATATAGAAGGTCAGAATGGATTTGAAACAGAGATCTCCGAATTCTCTAATTGCTTTGGTTCATCAGACTTTAACGAAGGAGTAGCAGCATTTTTAGAAAAAAGAAAAGCTGAGTTTACTGGAAAATAATATGTCCAAAATTGACAAGCCGAAACCTTATAATCTATCATAATTTGTAAAAAAATTTTCGATTAGCGATAATATTTATACCTTACCATCACCCGATTTTCTAAGAAAGAAAGGCTCAACATATAAATTCATACCATGAATAAAATATTAATAGTTGACGATGAGCTGAATATCGGTATACTTCTTTCCAAATTTTTAACGAGAAACGGTTTTGAAGTAAGCACCAGTATCAACGGTAATAATGCGCTTGAAATAATGACAAAAGAGCCATTTAACCTTGTGCTTTGCGATTATAGATTGGAAGATACCGATGGCAGAGAGATGTTACGCAAAATCAAAGCTACTTATCCTGATACGGGAGTAATTATTATCACAGGGTATTCAGATATAAAACTAGCGGTTGAATTAATAAAAATGGGGGCCTATGATTATATCACAAAACCCCTATATCCTGACGAAATCTTAAATACAATCAACAAAGCGATTGAGACTCAAAAAGCCATAAATCAGCATAAAAATCTAAGTAGCGGAACAATTACCAAGCGCGAATCTAAAGAAGAATTCATTCCTGAAGAATTTATTGTAGGGATAGAAGCCGCATCAAAGGAACTGTTAAAACAAATTAAACTGGTAGCACCGACAAATTTCAGTGTGATCCTAAACGGTGCAAGCGGAACAGGAAAAGAATCTGTAGCGAAAAGTATTCATTTAAATAGTCCAAGAAAAGACAAACCTTTTATTGCCATGGATTGTGGATCTTTAACAAAAGAACTGGCTGGCAGTGAATTTTTTGGTCATGAAAAAGGTTCATTTACAGGTGCTTTATACACAAAGATTGGGCATTTTGAAATGGCAAATGGTGGAACCTTGTTTTTAGATGAAATTAGTAATTTGTCATATGAGCTTCAAGCGGCCTTATTAAGAACTGTACAGGAACGAAAAGTAAAACGTATCGGAAGCACAAAAGAAATTGACCTAGACGTTCGAATTCTTGTTGCAACAAATGAAAATCTTGGCGAAGCCATCCAAAAAGGACAATTTAGAGAAGATCTTTTTCACCGATTCAATGAATTCAATATTACAGTGCCTCCCCTAAGAGAAAGAGGGAAAGATATTATGATATTTGCTGAACATTTTCTGAAAGAAGCTAATTCAGAACTCAATAGAAATGTAACTGATATCTCTAATGAGGTGATCGAATGCCTAATGACCTATAACTGGCCGGGAAATATACGTGAACTTAAAAATGTAATTAGAAGAGCTACCCTGTTGAGTGAAGGAAACCAGATACAGTTAAAAGCATTGCCACTTGAAATTTCAACATTGGCCAAAGTATACACCATTGAAAAAACATTTGGAGCAAACATTGCTGTAAATAGTAATAAACATAGTATCAAAAATGCTGCAATAGAAGCAGAATATAAAACGATTATCAATGTTTTGAGAGAAGTTAATTTCAATAAGACAAAGGCTGCAAAGATTTTAAATATTGATAGAAAGACACTATATAATAAAATGAAATCAAGCAACCTGTAAAAATAGATCGCTAAAAAAGCATTATTTTTAAAATAAAAAAATCAAATTTAATTCATGAATGATAGCACAAAAGTTTTAGCTGCTATGCTTGCCGGACTAGCAGCAGGAGTTGCAATAGGTATTTTATTTGCACCCGATAAAGGTTCTGAAACGCGTGATAAATTAACCGATGCATTAAAGAATTTAGCAGACAGTATTAAGGATCGAGTGGCAGATGAAATCGGGAATTTGAGCGAAGTTAAAGATACAGTTGTTGAAGAATTTAAATCGAAGATGAAATCAGCAGAAATGGAATTTACTGAATCCCAAGGAGCCTCCAGCTCAGCTACTGTACATGCAGAAGAAACAATTAAAGACGTCCTAAAATCGTAAATTTAAATTCTTATGGAAGAAGAATTTGAACAACAAAAAATTATTGAAAAAGTTACGGAGTATATAAAAGTTCGAACAGAATTAACTGTACTCAAAACTGTAGATAAGGGATCGCAATTATTTGCCAATTTGCTAACAAATGGCTTGGTTTTAATTCTTACTATTCTCGCATTTTTGTTTGGAAGTTTGGCTCTTGGTTTTTATTTATCAGAAGTCTTGAACAATTCATATGGAGGTTTCCTGATCGTTGCAGGAATTTATCTGTTACTCGCTTTCATTCTGAATTCCTTAAAAGAGAAATACCTCGAGAAAAAGATCATTAATATCGTAATTGAAAAATTTTTTAGGGATAGAAAATGAGAATCAAAATCCAAAATATTGACGATTTACGAGAAGAAGTTGTTCGTTTAGAAGTAGTTAGAACAGAAATAGAGACTGAACTTAAAAATGAAGCTCAAAAAATAACCTCTAAAATTCAGATACCACTCATGCTTTTACGCAAACTGAACAACTTTTTTGCTGGAAGCAAAGATAAATCAGGAAAAAAAGAGGGTGAAGATTGGGTTACTAGCATTTTCCGTATAGGTTTGCCTCTTATGTTGAATAGATTTCTATTTCCAAAATCAGGCTTTATCGTAAAATCCATCATTGAACTTATTTCACAAACTACTGCGAAAACAATAAATAGGGATTTGATGATTGAGCTCATTGAAAAAATAACTCAATGGATAAAATCAACTGGGACCACCAATAAAAAAGAAACAGAAATGGTAGATTATGGAATCCCCCCAGATAGCGAGACTTATTAAAAAAAATTATGAATAATTATTTTTAAAGTCTTCATAAACAAGCCTAATGCCTTGTTCCAGCTCAACCTGATAATGCCAACCCCTACTATTTAATTTTGAAACATCCATAAGCTTACGTGGAGTTCCATCTGGTTGCGAAGTATCAAATACTAATTCACCTTCAAAGCCAACTACTTTTTGAATTAATAAAGCCAATTCTTTAATTGTAATGTCGTGCCCGGTTCCAATATTAATAAATCCGACTTCATCATAATGATGCATCAAAAAGAAACAGGCATTTGCAAGATCATCAGAAAACAAAAATTCTCGCCTCGGGCTACCAGTACCCAAGATGATAACTTCTGAACTGGAATTAACCATTGCCTCATGAAATTTTCTGATCAGAGCAGGTAAAACATGCGAATTTTTAGGATGATAATTATCATTATAGCCATATAAGTTGGTAGGCATCACAGATATAAAATTACATCCATACTGTTGACGATATGCTTCACACATTTTGATACCAGCAATTTTTGCTATGGCATAAGGCTCATTGGTAGGCTCGAGCAAACCAGTTAATAAATATTCTTCTTTAAGAGGTTGAGAGGCAAGCTTTGGATATATGCAGCTTGAACCCAAGAACATTAGTTTCTTCACGCCATTCACATATGCCTGGTGGATAACATTCATCTGAATGGCTAGGTTTTCATAAAGAAAATCTGCCTTATACCTATTATTAGCAAGTATGCCACCCACTTTTGCTGCAGCTAAAAATACATACTCTGGTTTCTCAACAGCGAAAAATTCGGTCACGGCTTGTTGATTTCTCAGATCAAGTTCTGATGAAGTTCTAAAAACCAAGTTGGAATAGCCCTCTTTTTGAAGTTTTCTGAAAATAGCAGATCCTACCATGCCCCGATGTCCTGCAATAAATATTTTAGATGCTTTTTCCAATTTTATAGAGTATGGAAGCAAAGATAAAACTATTTTTACAGGCTTTAACATAAGAAATGGGTAAGGATAAACTAAGACGCTTTGCAGAGATTACAACTTTTGAAAATGTCATTGAACTTGAAGACGGAAAAATATTAAAAGGTAATTGGGCTGAGCAACATTTTAAAAATAAATACCCGCTGATTCTTGAATTAGGATGCGGTAAAGGAGAATATACTGTAAATCTTGCACGGCTGTTTCCTGAAATAAACTTCATCGGGATCGACTATAAAGGAAATCGAATTTGGAGAGGTGCAAAAACAGCCTTAGAAGAAAATATTGCAAATGTTGCCTTTCTGAGGATTCAGATCGAAAATCTGACCGATTATTTTTTAGAAAATGAAATTTCCGAAATATGGATCACGTTTCCTGACCCGCAGCCTCAAATTAGCCGTGAAAAAAAACGGCTCACTTCACCTAGGTTTCTGAATATGTATAAACTGGTTCTAATTGAAAAAGGACCTGTTCATTTGAAAACCGACAGCGATCTATTACATACCTATACCGGCCAGAAAATTGAAGAACTAGGATTAAAAGTGCATGTTCAGACAGATGATCTGTACCATTCGCCATTAGTAGATGAGGTGCTTTCGATTCAGACTTATTACGAGAAAAAGTATCTTGCCAGAGATAAGAATATAAATTACCTGAAATTCAGTTTTGAATAAATGGACAAGCTTAGTTTCTATGAACAAGTGTACCAGGTTGTCAGACTAATACCAAAAGGGAGGGTAAGTTCTTATGGTGCAATAGCTGCTTATCTGGGAACAAGAGGCTCTTCGAGAATGGTTGGTTATGCTATGAATGCCGCACATACTGCCTATCCACTGGTGCCTGCACAAAGAGTAGTGAATAGAAATGGATTACTTACAGGTAAATTTCATTTTGGTACAGAAAACTTGATGCAGCAATTATTAGAAAATGAAGGAGTTAAAGTTGAAAATGACAAAATCAAAGATTTTAAAGTAGTATTCTGGGATCCTTCAATTGAACTTTAACAAAAAACAGAATTTAACGTAAAATAAAAACAGAATGATGATATGGGAAAAATGATCGAAGAGTTTAACGCTTATCGCACTAAAATGAATAACCGCATCATGGAAACTGCGGACACCAATATCAAACGCTTTATTGCACTTGATACAACAACGTATGCCGATGGGGCCCTGAATGTAAAAACAAAGGAAATGCTCGGACTTGTTGCATCAATGGTTTTACGTTGTGATGATTGTATCAAATATCATCTTGGGAAATGCCATGAAGAAGGAGTCAGTACTGATGAGATGAATGAGATCTTTATGATCGCAAACCTGGTTGGAGGATCAATCGTTATTCCACACTACCGCAGGGCGCTTGAATATTGGGAAGAGTTGAACAAATAATTCAAATTTGAACTGTGACTGAAATTAGTTAGCTTTCTGATGTCAAAATGAAATAAAAAATTGGATCATAATAAAAAGATAATCAGATGTTCCTGGTGTAGTGCAGATCCTTTATATGTGCGGTATCATGATGAGGAATGGGGCAAACCAGTTTATAATGATCAAACTTTGTTTGAATTTCTTATTCTAGAAAGTGCACAAGCTGGATTAAACTGGATTACAATTTTGAGAAAGCGCGAAAATTACCGAAAAGCATTTGCAAAGTTCGATGTTCAAAAAGTAGCAGAGTTCACAGAACAAGATGTTGAACGATTATTAATGGATGAAGGTATAATTAGAAACAGGCTGAAGATAAATTCTAGCATCAGCAATGCCAGATTATTTATGGAAATTCAGCAAAATTTTGGATCATTTTCAAATTATATCTGGGGGTTTTTACCAGATAAAAAACCACTAATAAATACCTGGAAAGATCATAAGAATGCTCCGGCAAGAACAGAGCTTTCAGACCGTATAAGTTTAGAACTGAAAAAAAGAGGGTTCAAATTTTTTGGCACGACCATCTGCTATGCTTATATGCAAGCTACAGGAATGATAAATGACCATATCGAAGGCTGCATAGCCAGATAACAATTAGAGGAATTTTACCTCAAAAAGATTACTATTCAAATGAAAAAACTATTTCTCTTAGATGCATTTGCATTAATATACCGGGCTCATTTTGCACTTAGCAAAAATCCAAGATTCACTTCAAGTGGCTTGAACACTTCGGCCATCATGGGATTCACAAACACCCTTCTGGAAGTTTTGAAAAAGGAGAATCCAAGTCATATGGCCGTGGTATTTGACACTTCAGCTCCTACAGAGCGTCACACCGATTTTGCCGACTACAAAGCACACCGGGAGGCAATGCCAGAAGATCTGTCGGCAGCCATCCCTTACATCGTCAGACTAATTGAAGGTTTTAATATTCCAGTAATTTTTTGTGATGGATATGAAGCCGATGACCTGATCGGAACATTAGCTAAAAAGGCCGAAAAAGAGGGCTTTACTGTTTACTGCATGACTCCCGATAAGGATTTTGGTCAGTTAGTTTCAGAAAATATTTTCATTTATAAGCCCGCAAGAATGGGTAATGGAATGGAGATTCTGGGCGTAAAAGAGATCCTTGAAAAATGGGAAATCGATCATGTTGAACAAGTAATCGATATTCTTGGGCTATGGGGAGACGCAGTCGATAATATCCCTGGAATACCTGGAATTGGCGAAAAAACAGCAAAACTGCTAATCAAACAATATGGTTCAATAGAGAATATCATTAAAAACAGTCATGAACTTAAAGGTAAATTAAAAGAGAACGTTGAAAATTTTGCAGAACAGGGTCTGATCTCCAAAAAACTGGCAACTATACTTCTGAACGCTCCTGTTGATCTGGATGTCGATGCATTACATGTTGACCAACCTAATCGTGAAGTATTAGAGGCTCTTTTTGCTGAACTAGAGTTTCGCACACTTGGTCGTCGAGTGTTTGGAGAAGATTTCAATGTAACTGAAGTTAAGACAAGCACAACAAAAAACGGTCAAATGGATCTTTTTGGAGGTAACAATTTGCAGAATGATACTACTGAAAATGACAGAAATGATTCAAACCCTAACGATGCACCAGTAGTTTTTAAAACTATTCAAAATACTGCTCATCACTATGATCTGGCTGATACCTTTGAAAAAAGAGCCTCCCTGATCACTTTATTAGCCTCTCAAAAATCATTTTGTTTTGACACTGAAACAACCAGTCTGGATGCCAACGATTGTGAACTTGTTGGCCTTTCATTCAGTATCAAACCAGGTGAGGGATGGTATATTCCATTATCTACAGATCAAACTGATTGTCAAAATACCTTGAATGAATTCAAGTGTGTACTTGAAAATCCTCAAATAGGCAAAATCGGGCAGAATCTGAAATATGACATTCTTGTTCTTAACTGGTATGGTATTCATGTTCAGGGTGAACTGTTTGATACCATGCTTGCGCATTACCTAATCGATCCGGATTCCCGCCATAATATGGACCTACTTGCCGAAAACTATCTTCAATATAGCCCGGTGAGTATCACTAGTCTGATTGGCCAAAAAGGCAAAAATCAGGGAAGTATGCGAGATATTGATGTTGAACTGGTAAAGGAGTATGCAGCCGAAGATGCCGACATAACCCTTCAATTAAAGAATGTCTTCGAACCTATTCTTAAATCTGTGAATGCATGGAAATTAGCGGTTGAAATTGAAAATCCGCTGGTTTATGTCCTCGCTGACATTGAGCGAGAAGGTGTAAAAATAGATCAGAATGCACTCGTAGAGATTTCTAAAATTCTAGAAACAGATTTAAGACAGCTCGAAAAAACTATATATGAAAAGGCTGGCGTAAAATTCAATATCGCATCTCCAAAACAATTGGGAGAAGTACTTTTTGATAAACTTATGCTAGACCCCCAGGCAAAGAAAACAAAAACAGGGCAGTACCAAACTGGTGAAGAAGTACTTAGCAGGCTCGCAAATAAAAGCGATATTGTTGCAGATATTCTTGATTTCAGACAGCTCCAAAAGCTCAAATCAACTTATGTTGATGCCTTGCCACAAATGATCAATAAGAAAACAGGCCGAATTCATACTTCCTACAATCAAGCCGTTGCAGCCACCGGAAGATTAAGCTCAAATAACCCCAACCTGCAAAATATTCCTGTGCGCACCGAGCGGGGTAAGGAAGTGCGGAAAGCTTTTATCCCTAGAGATAAAGATCATGTTCTACTTTCGGCTGATTATTCCCAGATTGAATTAAGGATCATTGCAGAAATCAGCAAAGATGAAAATATGATGGAAGCCTTTGTTCAGGGACATGATATTCATACCGCCACGGCAGCAAAGGTTTATGGAATTAGCCTAGAAGAAGTAAGCTCTACCCAAAGAAGAAATGCAAAAGCTGTAAACTTTGGAATTATTTAT
This sequence comes from Sphingobacteriaceae bacterium, assembly GCA_947479815.1. GTDB lineage: Bacteria > Bacteroidota > Bacteroidia > Sphingobacteriales > Sphingobacteriaceae > Daejeonella. The sequence goes on along the minus strand of CANKAT010000036.1, from coordinate 15,722 downwards.
GGGCAATCCGCATTTGGACTTTCGCAAAATCTGGGTATCCCAAGAAAAGAGGCAGGCGAAATAATTGAAAACTATTTCAATACCTATCCCGGAATTAAAAAATACATGAACGATACCATGAATTTTGCCAGAGAGAATGGATATGTTGAAACAATCATGGGCAGAAGACGTTACCTAAGAGACATAAATTCAGCTAACCAGACGGTACGCGGCTTTGCAGAGCGAAATGCAATAAATGCCCCAATACAGGGCTCTGCTGCAGATATGATCAAAATAGCAATGATCAAAATTCATCAAGATATAATTGACCAGAAGCTGAATTCTAAAATGACCATGCAGGTACATGACGAATTAGTATTTGATGTGCCGAAGGCAGAAATTGAGATCATGAAAAAGATCATTGAAAGCCGCATGAAAAATGCAATTGACATGAAAGTACCTATTCTGGTAGAAGTTGGAGAAGGCAGTAACTGGCTTGAAGCACATTAATTTTATGCTTGAATAGTAAAGCTTCAAAAATAGTAAAGGGTTTTACTGAAAAGCATGCCCTGAAAATAGTACTTTATTAATCGTCATCCGAAACTGAATTCTGTCCACTTCCGGAATACGCACTTCTTCGAACAACCGGCATGCCCGCTGCATTAAAAAGCTCATCCAGTTTTAACAGACTCCCATTGGTAAGATTACTTAACAAAATAACAGTCACATCTTTATCTAATTGTCTAAGATAAATATGTCGAAATCCATGCCACCAGCCGGTATGATATACTACTTTATGTTTGCCATCAACAAAGGTTCGCCAGCCATAACCATAATTGAAATGGCCTCTCTGCATCTCATTTCGAGGAGCATAAATAGAATCCATAGTTGATGTATCTAATAAGCTACCCTTACGCATAGCCCTGTCAAAGAGAAAAAGATCATGTATTGTACTATAGATACCTTTGTCTCCTACCGGACCATCCAGAAAATTCTGTGCCACAGAGCGACGCCAGGTTCTGTCGTGACCAACCACATCTGCCGGGATCTTAGTATATTCTGCCTTAGAATAAACTGCCGTTTGCTTCATTCCAAGTGGCTTAAAAATATGTTCGGCCATATATTGTGAAAATTTTTGCCCACTAACCTTTTCAATAATAGCCCCTAAAACCATAAAATTAGAGTTATTATAGTGGAATTTTCGATCTGGCTTCATGTAAGGTGCAGGTTTATGCTCTGCAATCAACTTCATTACATCCTGATTGGTAATACCAGGACGTTCATCTTTCTTCTGAGCTTTCCAGAGATCATCAACGAAATACACATAATTCATCATTCCAGACCGGTGTGTCAGCAACAGTTTAACCGTAATGCCATCATACGGAAAATCAGGAAAAAATTCCTTAACATCCTGATTCAATTTGAGCTTTCCATCTTCAACCAACATCATTACTGCTGTGGATGTAAATATTTTAGTGACAGACGCCAGCTCAAAAACTGAGTTTATTTTCAGACTATCGCGATGTAAATGGTCTGCCCATCCAATTGCCTTCTCATAAATGATTTTACCCTTTTTTGCGACCAGTACATTTCCATTAAAACCAGATCTTCTGTGAAGATTCATCATAAAATCATCAATTCTTTTATCTGCCTTTTTTGGGTCATAGATTAAAGCCACACTATCTACTTGTTCATCAGAAAGCATTCTCTTCTTTCTTTTTTCAATAGGAGTGGAACTACAGCCCTGAATAAGGACAATAAAAAAAGAAATAATCAGTAGGTGACGAAAATATTGGGTCATCGAAAGTGTTTGATATGAAATTTAATGCTGAAAATTAGAAAATATTATAATCAGCACAATAAAAGAGTTATAAACACCTCCTAATAAATTAGAATAAAAGATAGTAAAAACTAAATTTTTGACAGCAACACTAGGTAAAAAAATCTAAATTTGCAGCAAAACAACTAATTCCATTCCGATGAATTACAGAGTAGAACACGATACGATGGGCGAGGTAAAGGTGCCTGCAGATAAATACTGGGGAGCACAAACCGAACGTTCAAGAAATAATTTCAAAATTGGACCCGAGGCATCAATGCCTACAGAAATAATTGAAGCATTTGCCTTCCTTAAAAAAGCAGCGGCATTTACAAATGCAGACAGTGGGATCTTATCTATTGAGAAACGCGATCTCATTGCCCAGGTTTGTGATGAAATTCTTGAAGGTAAACTAGCTTCTGAGTTTCCTCTGGTAATCTGGCAAACAGGGTCTGGTACGCAATCTAACATGAACGTAAATGAGGTGATCGCTAATCGCTCTCATGTTTTGCAAGGCAATAAGCTGGGTGAGGGCACAACCTTTGTACACCCCAACGACGATGTTAATAAATCGCAGTCATCAAATGACACCTATCCAACAGCAATGCACATTGCGGCTTATAAAATGGTTTCAGAAGTTACCATTCCGGGGGTTGAGAAACTTCGTGATGCGCTGCAGTTGAAAGTTGAAAAATTTAAGGATGTGGTTAAGATTGGTCGTACTCATTTAATGGATGCAACCCCTTTAACATTAGGTCAAGAATTTTCGGGATACGTATCACAACTTAACCACGGCCTAAAAGCACTTAGAAATACCTTAGACCATTTATCTGAATTAGCACTAGGAGGAACCGCTGTAGGTACCGGTATCAACACACCAAAGGGCTATGACGTAAAAGTTGCAGATTATATCGCAAAGTTTACAAAACTGCCATTTATAACGGCAGAAAATAAATTTGAAGCACTTGCAGCGCACGATGCCATTGTAGAAACCCATGGAGCCTTAAAACAAATTGCAGTTTCGCTGATGAAAATCGCAAATGATATACGTCTTCTTGCTTCAGGCCCGCGTTCCGGAATTGGAGAAATCCACATTCCAGATAATGAACCAGGTTCTTCAATCATGCCCGGAAAGGTTAACCCCACTCAAAATGAGGCAGTAACCATGGTTGCGGCACAGGTTATGGGTAATGATGTGACCATAAGCATAGCAGGATCAAACGGACATTATGAACTGAACGTTTTCAAACCAGTAATGGCTGCTAATTTTCTGCAGTCTGCACGATTAATTGGTGATGCATGTGTTTCATTTACAGATAATTGTGCAGCTGGTATAGAACCGAATTACGAGGGAATCAAAAAACATCTTGAAAACTCGTTGATGTTGGTTACTGCTTTGAATCCACATATTGGATATGAGAATGCAGCAAAAATTGCGAAAAAAGCATTGAAAGAAAATAAATCACTCAGAGAAGCTGCTCTTGACCTAGGTTTACTGAGCAATGAGCAATTTGATCAATGGGTACGCCCTGAAGATATGATTGGCGGACTAAAATAATTAATTTACCTCTCTGGGTAAAACCCAGAGAGGTTTAAAACCTAAAAATGGCAAAACGCCCCTATTTTTTCTTCTTAATCTTAAGCGCTCTAGCTTTCACATCCTGTAAATTCAATCCAAATCTTCAGGGAATAGGAACAGAAAGTTTACAGGGCACATGGGAGGAAGATAGTGTAGATTTTCAGGATCAAAAACTACAATATTCCAAACATCGGTTTCGCTTTTCATGCGACTCTGTATATGTTACTATTCAAACTTTTGCAAAAGTAAATATGTATCCTGATTCATGTTTTAACAATGGAACCTGGACAGAATATGCCAAAGGAACTTATCTTACAAAACAAGATACCCTCATTGTTAATGCAACCTTTACGAAATCAAACTTTAAGCAAAAGATCTCAGGATGCTATCGGATAGGTCAATATCTACCGGCATTTGTGATCAGAAAAAATACTATCGATAGCCTATATTTGGAGAGTATACAACAGCATCTACAACTTAAGCTATCATTAAAAGAAAGAACGATTTGCGTTCAAAAACCCCTAAATTAACTTGATTATGAACATATTGTCTTTAAAAAAACTAGTCCTTTTTGGAACACTGCTCTATATCCCATGTCAAAGTATGGCCTGGGGAATGCTTGGTCACCGAGTAGTTGGACAGGTGGCAGAGAGCTATTTAAGTAAAAAAGCAAAAGGCGAAATAAAAAATATTCTTGGCACAGAATCAATGGCTATGGCCAGCAATTGGGCCGACTTTATAAAATCAGAACCGGCATATAATTATTTGGGCAACTGGCATTATATTAATCTTCCAGCCGGATTAAAATCTGAGCAATTAGACTATGCTTTAAAACAGGACACAGTTACTGATGCCTATACCCGGATAAATTTTCTGACTTCAGAACTAAAAAATAAATCACTTGCCCAGGATAAAAAAGTCATGTACCTCAAAATACTGATCCATCTAGTTGGAGATGTTCATCAGCCCATGCATACCGGTCGTTTCGAAGATTTGGGAGGAAATAAAATACAATTAACCTGGTTCGGTCAAAACACAAACTTGCATCGAGTTTGGGATAGTGATCTAATTGAATCACAGGATTTGAGTTATACTGAATATACCAACTCAATAAATTTCATTGACAAATACAAATTACAATCTCTTCAGTTAGAAGGCCCTACACAATGGATCACTGATTCTTATAAAATAAGTGAAGGCCTGTATTCAAAGGTAAAATCTGGAGATAAACTCAGCTATAGATATATATACGACAACCTAGAAACTGCCAATCAGCAATTACTAAAAGGTGGAATACATCTTGCCGCATTATTAAACAGCATTTTCATAAATTAATCCTAAGCGGCTAATATCCATGAAGATCTTAATGGTTTGTTTAGGTAATATATGCCGATCTCCCCTTGCTCATGGTATTTTGGAACACCTAGTTAACGAGAAAAATTTAAACTGGAAGATCGACTCAGCAGGAACAGGCAATTGGCATATCGGTGAAAAACCCGATAGGCGCTCAATTGCTGTGGCACAAAAATATGGAGTAGATATTACAAATCAATCATGCAGACAGTTTGATATCAGTGACTTTGAAAGATATGATCATATTTTAACGATGGATCAAAACAATCTTTCAGATGTAATCTCATTGGCCACTAATGATTCAGATTTTGGAAAGGTTCGCTTATTCTTAAAGAACGGTATAGTACCTGATCCCTATCATGATGATAGTCAGTTTGAGCCAGTTTATCTCATGATCGAAGAAAGATGTAAAGAGATCATAGAGGAATTTGGTTCTAATCGTTAAGATTCCAGCCTTTTTGTACATTTGACCTATGGCAGTGATCAAACCATCTATTCCAAAAGGTACTCGTGATTTTTCCGCATCCGAAATGGTGAAGCGTAATCATATTTTTAATACCATAAGTTCGGTATTTAAAAAATATGGCTACCAAGAGATTCAAACTCCTACCATGGAAAATCTCAACACCCTGACCGGAAAATATGGGGATGAAGGTGATAAACTTATTTTTAAAGTTTTAAATTCTGGAGATTATCTTTCAAATGTCCCTGCCAATAAACTTGAGAGCCGCAACTCACAACTCCTGGTTTCTGAAATTAGTGAAAAAGCATTAAGGTATGACCTTACCGTTCCATTTGCGCGCTATGTAGTCATGCACAGGAATGAGATCTCATTTCCATTCAAACGATTCCAGATTCAGCCCGTTTGGCGTGCCGACCGTCCGCAAAAAGGAAGATACCGTGAGTTTTATCAATGCGATGCAGATGTGGTTGGATCTGAAAGTTTAATTAATGAAGCAGAATTTGTACTGATATATCAGGAGGCATTAACTAAACTCGGACTGAAAGATTTTACCATCAAGATCAATAATCGCAAAATATTATCTGGCATAGCCGAGATCATAGGTAAACCTGAACTAATTGTAGATATGACGGTCGCAATTGATAAGCTAGACAAAATCGGCTTTGATGGGGTGACCAAAGAACTGATTGAACGCGGTTTTACATCATCAGATATCAAAACACTTAACCCAATCATCAACCTGAGCGGATCAAATGAAGAAAAGCTGAATAACCTTCGTTCAGTACTTGCTTCATCTGAAATAGGTTTGAAAGGAATTTCTGAAATTGAGACTATATTTTGTTACCTCGATAAGTTCTCAATACTCAATACTCAACCCGATAGCAATCGGGTCTCAATACTCAATTTAGAACTTGATATTACCCTTGCCCGCGGATTAAACTATTATACAGGAGCTATTTTTGAGGTTAAAACCAATGAAGTAGCCATGGGCAGCATTGGAGGAGGTGGTCGCTATGACGACCTAACCGGAATGTTTGGCCTGAGCGATTTAACCGGTGTGGGCATATCATTTGGAGCCGACCGTATTTATGATGTACTGGAAGAGCTAAAACTCTTTCCTCAGAGCACATCAGAAAGCACCAAGGTTCTAATCAGTAATTTTGATGAAAAGGCAGAAAAATTTGCTCTTCCATTACTGCAAACTTTAAGAGAAAAAGGAATAAGTGCAGAAATCTATCCATCATCCGCAAAGCTTAAAAAACAAATGACCTATGCAGATGATAAAAACATCCCATTCGTAATACTGATAGGAAGCGATGAGATGGAAACAGGACTCTTATCACTAAAAAATATGAAAAGCGGAGAGCAACAAAGATTAACTTCAGAAGAGATTGCCTCTGTATTATTAGCTTAAACCAATAAATTTTTGTTCCAGCTCTAGGTTATCCGAAAATACTATTAGTCAGCTTATTTAATATTTCTCTCCAAAGCCCTGATAAACTCTTCAGGAATCTCCAGATGTGGAATATGTCCGGAATTTTCAAATTCAACCAGTCGCGAACCAGGTATCCTTGCTGCCGTTTGCTTGCCCAGCTGATCATATCGTCCAAACTTTTTTTGGTCTTCAGGGCTTAATCTGGCTTTGCCAACAATCGTTTTGTCTTGAGTGCCAATAAGCAGAAGTACAGGAACCTTAAGCAGGGGCAATTCATAGATAACAGGCTGCTCATAGATCATTTGAGAAGTAAGTGCTGCAACTTTAGCATATCTTGGAAACTCCGAACTTCCGCTTACTCCCGAAGCAATTCGAACCAGATCATCATATTCAGTCTTCCATTTTACAAAATAAGAGCTTTGATAATATTTTTTGACGGTTTCTGGTGTATTTTTCAACTCCGTTTGATACATTGTCTCAGTGCTAGCATAGGGTACAAATGTTCGATAATCCTCCAAGCCAATTGGATTTTCGAGAATTAGCTGAAAAGTCCTCTCTGGATATAATAAGGCAAAACGGCTGGCAAGCATCCCTCCCATCGAATGCCCCATTACAATAGCCTGCTGAATTTTTAGCGTATCCATTAATTGTCTGTTCAATGCTGCAAGCCTATGAAAGCTATAATTAATAAATGGCTTCGATGATTTTCCAAAACCAATCTGATCAGGAACAAGCACTCGGTAACCCTTTTCACTAAAAAATTTAATAATATTAGCCCAGTAATAACCCCCGAAATTTTTGCCATGAAAAAGCATCAGGCATTTACCGTTAAAATTTGCAGGTTTTATATCCATATAGGCCATTCGAACATCCTGCCCTTCGATACTCATCGAAAGAAAATTTAGTGGATAAGGATAGTCTACATTTTCAAGTGTAATTGACAAGGATTGCTTTTGCTGTGCAGATGCTGCCATTGAAAAAAACAAAAGGAAAACACATATTTGTTTCATATTATATATTTAAGGTTAAAAACGGATACAATTTTTAATGCAGACAAACCAATAACACTTTTATCACGTATAGTAAGAAAAATAGATTCTAGCTTAAATTAACACAATTAAAAAATTAAAACTAATTAATTATGGAACGCAAAGATTTTCTAGCTGCCTTAGGTTTAGGTGCAGGCTCACTAGTAATCACATCATGCCTTGGAGCATGCGGTAAAAGTGACTCAGCAACTCCAGCAAGCAGCAATCCAACAAGTCCTGCAACAGGTTCAAAAATTGATTTTACATTAAATGTAAGTACCAATACTGATATCAGTACAAAAGGCTGGACCATCATGAATAATATTATAATTGCAAAAAACGGTTCAAACTATATCGCACTTTCTAGCGGTTGTACACACCAAGGTAATCCGGTAACTTACGATGCCGGAAATAACACATTCCCTTGCTCACTTACTGATGCCGCACATGGATCAGTTTTCGATTCAAACGGAACAAGAACTAAAGGACCTGCATCTTCAAATTTAAAAAAATATAGTACTACGTTATCTGGAACCTCGCTGAGAGTATTCGAAGCCTAATCTAAAAATAATCGAACTGATGAAAATGGTATATGATAGCAATGGTAAGGACTGCAATATTCAAGCCTAATCCATGAAACAAGTTTTATTATTATCTAGCTTTTTAGCGATAAACCTTTGTGCATCGGCACAGAATCAGCTTTATAGTATAAAGACAAGTGAGATCAGCTTTTTCTCTAAAGGTCCGATTGTGGATATTGAAGCAAAGAATACCAAAACAAGTTCACTTATAAATACTACAAACCGTGAGTTAATGGTACGCATTCCAATAGCTCAATTTCAATTCAAAAACAGATTAATGCAACAGCATTTTAATGAAACCTACCTAGAAAGCGAGAAATTTCCGTATGCTACCTTCAAGGGCACAATAAATGAGTTAATCAACTTTAGTAATTCAGGATCTTATGACCTGAGCGCAAGTGGAACACTGAATATTCATGGAGTTGATCAGAAAAGAACCCTTAGGGGGAAGCTCATTATAGATGAGAATAACTTAAAGCTGGATGCTAGGTTTGATGTACTACTCATTGATCACAAAATCGATATTCCTAAACTTGTTTTTAAAAAAATAGCTGAAAAAATAGCCGTCACTGCTAGCTTCAATTACATCCCCAATAAAAATTAACCAAGTGGTGGACACTGGTCGGCTAAGTATAATGTCTTGTATTAATTCTTTTTAGTCAAAATCTGACAGGTTACTAAGGTGAGCGTTACTAGTAATATGAAAGTAAAGCACATTTTTTTTTCTCCGCCACGCTCGCTCCAAAGGAGTCCTACGGACACAGACCTTTAATAACCGTTGTTCCGCATTGACTGGTGCGGCAATTACAGACCCAGCCCTCGCAGAACCTTTCATAGCAGCAGGCGCAGCGGTGGGATTTATTCGCTGTTGTTTATTGTTTTTTAAAGGTGCTCATGGTCTCGTCGTACCGCCTCGGCTTGGTACTTTTTTCCTATAGAAAAAGGTAAGGCCCCCGCGGCTATGAGCGGGAAGAAATTATCCGATGCTATCCAGATTTTCAAATGAAGCATTTAATGCAGATTCAAAAGATTAAACCGCCTTTTGAAAGGTTTTTTTGTCTGATTTGTCCTGCAAAATCGTACAGGCCGCCAAACAAATATGCGTGTATTTGTTGCAAGCCCTTAGAAGTGCCAACCTCAATATTGTCAATAAAAGAACTTTCAAACAGGGCATAAGCTTTTGTCTAGCTTATCTGTTCTTAATAATGGGATATTTGCAGACATAAAAAAACCAGACAGGTATTGTCTGGTTTTTTTATGATAAAGCTGTTTATTAATTATTTATCATCCAAAGGACGAACCGTTGGAAGTATAATACTGCTCAGGCGCACTCCACCATGATGTATAGTTTGTTGAGCAACACGAACTCGGTCGCTAGTACCAAATGGATCTCCGGTATTTGGATTTCTGTCAAACTGCGGGAAATTGCTTGAAGTTATATCAATACGAATGCGATGACCTGGCTTAAATACATTAGCAGTTCCTGTTAATTCGATATCATATTCATATACCTGATTCGGTGTCAGTAATTTGATCTTATCCAAACCTTCACGGAATCTAGCTCTTAAAATACCTTCTGAGATAGGCATTGCTGCACCATCTGGAGAAACGTCTACCATTTTGATCATCCAATCAGTATCAGGACCATCTGTTGCGGCAAATAATTTCATTTTTACAGGTCCTGCAATGGTAATAGGAGCTTTCAGGAATTCTGATGTGTAGACCAATACATCCTGCTTGCGCTCAAGCGGCCTTTGATCATAAGGTCCTGCCTGAGTTGGTGTACCACAGCAATTATTTCCTCCCAAGGTCATAACCGGCGCTTTCGGGTCATAGGTATACTTGTCTGTTCCAGCAGATTTTGGAGCCTCAAAACTTAATGTTCCATTACCACGAGAAGAATTGGCATTTCCGCCGCTACTCAGGTAAAGATTTTTATAAACGGTACCAGGGATAGGATAATCTTTTTCACTGCGCCATTTATTGATACCCATGTAAAACAATTGAACTGGATCTTCAAGATCTAAACCATTCTTGATCCCTTTCAAGTGGAAATCATAAAATTGAAGCTCTCTTTCAAACATTTTCATGTTTGCAGAAGCACCAAAATCAACCGTACCAAATGCCTGAGATGGGCCATGACCCCATGGACCAATGATCATTCGCGCACCAGCACGGGCTGCAGGTGTTGCAGCTTTGTTTTTCATTCCGATATAACCGTTTATCGTTCCCATTAAAAAAATGTCAAACCAGCCACCATACGTATGAGCAGGGACATTCATTTTAGAGAAATTCTCTTCATCGCTAATTGATTTCCAATAATTATCATAGCTCTCATGATTGATCCAATCGCGGTAATGTTTTACCGCATAACCTGAAGCCTTTAAGTCGAGATCCTTTAATGGAAGATTCCAAAGAATACTTTCATATTTCAGCTCTTCAGGAGTATACGCTTCAGTATGCCAGTATTGAGGAAGCATGATTCGGTTTGGCATGCGAACCACGCCCCAGCCAAAATTAAAGCTTAAGCGAAATGCCCCGCCCATGGTTAACCAGTTGGCATAAATATTTGTAGAAGCTACACCAGGAAACGCTGCAACCAAATGCGGAGGCGTAGCACTCATGGCAGCCCATTGATTATGACCTAAATAACTGCCACCCTGTGTAGCAATTTTTCCGTTTGAAAAAGGTTGTGCAGCCGCCCACTCAATCACATCGTAACCATCTTTTGATTCGTCGCGGAATGGATCCCATTGGCCTTCGCTTTCATATCGTCCTCTGATATCAGCAAAGACAACGGCATACCCTTGCTGTGCAAACCTAATTTTGTCTTGATGACCACCATCACGTTGTACACCATAACAGGTACGAATCACAATGGTTGGGTATTTTCCAGGTTTTGCTGGCAAATAAACATCCGCGAATAACTTAACACCGTCTCTAAGAACAATGGTTTTATAACGCTCAATGCGGATCTCGTTATTTTCTGGTCTTCTAAGTAACTCTGGGATATTTGTATTAACCCCCAATTTATTGTCGCGCAATAAATCTGATTGATCAGACATTTGTTCTGCAGACGCAAAGGTCAGAAACTGATTCCCTGAATCTTTTATCAGGTTAGTTTGACTCTGAACAGATATCCCGCAAAAGAGAAATAAATTCAGGAGCACAAAATTTAATTTTTTCATGTTTTTATAGTTAAAAAGCCATTTAAAGATGTGAAATTATTTTGATTATTCCAATGATTAAATCCTGAAAATAGGATAGAAATCTATTTAAAAAGCAAAGGTAAATAAAGACCAACAGATATGTTTCGACCCTGATTGTAATATCCTGCAGTCTGATCACCTTCATCTAAACGACCAGGTTTAAACCTACTGAGGTGATCATAGTAGGCCTTATCCAATACATTATTTGCTGAAATATTAAGTCTTAATGGCTGATTTTTAAGCATGAAGGTTGTTCCCATTGCCAGATTGACCAGTGTATAAGCACCTGTTGGCGTTTCAAAATTATCCACTCTGTTTTGTTTGAAAACATGATCAAGTGCAACAGAAAAATAGGTACTCTTCAAACTTCCTTTAAATTCCGGCTCTAGCCTTAGCTCATTCCTTAAAACTGCTGCAGGAATAAAAGGAAGTGCCATTTTGGTTGCCTGGTTTACTCCGCGGGTATAAGAAAAACTATTTTCAAAGTGAATCAACTCGGCCGGGTGAAGGGTTAAGCTTGCTTCAATACCTGACAGGTTTGCATTATCCTGCACAAAACGATAAACAGGTAATATTTCAGTATCTACAAGTATCGTTTCGTTCCTGATTTGACGATTGTAGATATAATTGTTTATATGATTATTAAAAGCCCCCAGGCTTGCACTGACTACATTATTGTTAAACTCAAAAGCAAAATCACCATAATAACTATTCTCCGGATTCAAATTATTATTTCCAATCTCATATCTGAATGTTCCTTCATGAACACCATCTGAGCTTAACTCAGCAATATTCGGAGAGCGAAAAGCTGACCCAAAATTGGCCTTGAAGTTGAATTGATCATTAAACTCTTTAGTAAAGCCAAGGGCTCCGCTAACATTTGAGAAATTATTAGTGAAATTATTGAATTTAGGATTTCCAGCTTCAGACATTTGCACGCCCGTTATACTGCGATAATCAAATCGTGCACCCAGGTTAAACGTGGTACGCTCCCATGTCTTTTTTGCATAAGCAAAAACACCCACTTCGTTTGAATTATAATCAGGAATAAGAAGTTCTTCAGCTCTGTTTTTGTTATTTTGAATTGTGCCAGAAAAACCAATTACAGGCTCCCAGCTATTACTCTCATTGAAATAGTATTTAAAATCAGAACTATAGGTTTTTAAATCAAAAAAGAGAGAAGGATTTATACGATCAGTTTCCAGTTCTCTTCTCTGGTTATTCTGATAAGCGAGGATGGTGCGCAACCGTCCGCTACCGAGCAAAACATGACTATTCATGGCAACTTTATAATGCCGTATATCCTGAAAAGGAAGAAATAAGGTACGATTCGTTAACTGCTTATCCGTTAATACTATTCCATTTTCATCCTCAAATTTACCAGCAGCATTTCTCGAGAAATTTGGCAGTCCGATATTGTTCTTGAAGCTTGAAAGATTCAAATGCGCATATCCCCATTTCTTATTCAATCCCATTTGTCCGCTGAAATTAGTTTCATTAAATCCAGTATTGGCAATTCTGCCCCCAGGAGCATTATAACTGTAAGCACTTTTCAATGAGCCTCTTGCACGCCAAATAAATCCATTGCTATTTCCTTGTAGCATAGCAGAACTTCCGCTAAGACCATTGTTTGACTGATAGCTGGTCAATAACTCTCCTCTTATTTGTCCTTCAGGAGATGGCAATGGCTCAAGAACATTGATCACTCCACCAAGGGCGTCTGATCCATATAATAAACTAGCTGCACCCCGTAATACTTCAACACGCTCTGCACTGTACTGATCAACTTCCATACCGTGTTCATCACCCCATTGTTGTCCTTCCTGTTTAGCCCCGTCAACCAGAGTTACCACGCGATTATAACTCAATCCGCGAATCACTGGTTTAGAAATACCCCCACCTGTAGTAACCTGAGAAACACCAGGAATTTTAGCGATCGCATCGATCAGATTACCTGATGGGCGATTGATCAATTGATCTTTGGTTACTGATGAAACCGCTGTACTATTCTTCCGATTATCAGAACTGAAAGCTGTACCGGTAATAACCACCTCCTTTGCTTCAATAATACTCGGAAACAGCTCAAATTCAATCGGCGATTTCACAGAAAGATCAATGGTTTGAATGAGCGTTCTATATCCGATATACCTTATTTCAACAAGAAATTTTCCTTTTTCGGGTATGTTTTTAAATTCAAATTGTCCTGAATTATTGGTTACGACAGAAATTTTTAGATCGGGGATGGTGACAAGGACACCAGGTAATGACTCTTTGGTTTGACCATCAATAACCCTACCTTCAAGAGAAACAAGTTTAGCAGATGCGCTAAAAAATGATATCAGCAAAAACAGATATATAATAATAGATTTCATTTCTATGATTTTAGAATAATTATATAAATTGAATAAATGCACCACGCCAAAGCATAGCACAAATAAAAAAGAAAGAAAAAATTATTCTGAAGGGGGACCCCTTAAACTAGAAAGAAGTAATTCAACAACATATCCTGTGACTTCATTATTAAGAAACACAGACATAACAGGCGATAGCCTTATTTTGTCAATGAATGAAGATTTAGTAAAGGTTTTGTCAAAATGTGCTGCACAAACCCAGCAATAATCGATCTTATTCTGAACATTTAGCTCATGAGAAGTACTTGAATTTAACTTTTCAGTACCAGATGATTGTGGAATTGGAGCGTGATTATGAAATACATCTAAAGGAAGAAACACAGCCGAAAAAGCCAGTAGTAGGAATACTGACAAGTAAAAGCTAAATGTTTTTCTAATTCTTTTCATAAACTATTCGAAACAAAATTAGACAAAAGCATAATCAATACCAAATTCACAAAATAAAGAGCTGTAATAATTTCGTATTCGGAAAGAATGCTCACTTGTTTCAAACCTTAATGTGCCATTACACTATTTTCTACCAAAATTGATATGATTCATGGTTGAAAATATCCTGAAACTAAGCCGGTCCTAAGTATCTAGCGTTTGGAATTGAATAAAGGCTAAAAAGCTGCTTTGCTCTCCAGAATCTCAATCTGTGCCAGAATCTCAAATTCTTTAACAGGAAATTCTTTCCCATTTCTTATGGTCTGAACAACCGCTTCAAAAAGGTCCATATATTTTCCCTTAATGGATGGCACGAGCTCTACAGTTTTAACACCCTGATCACTCATGAGTGTAAGTTTACCTTCCTTTCCTGCTGCTTCTTCACCAAAACCAGCGTCTCCGGGCTTCATACCCGCAATTAACTGATCTTCTTGGTTATCGCAAAATGCTTTAACAAATGAGCCTTTTGTTCCATTAATTATTATTCCTGGCAGCGGGTCTGCAACTAGTAAACTGGTGGTAATAAAAACATTGACTTGATTAGGATATTTAAGGTGAATATGACCGTAATCTTCAACCTGTGAATTCTTACGAAAAATTCCAGTAATTTTACGAAATCCTGTTGGCTTACCTAATATGCAAATGGTTTGGTCTAATAAATGAGCGGCAAGATCATAAACGATACCTGCTGCAGGTAATGGGGTTTCTTTAAAAACCTTCGGACCAATCTCTGCCCGATAACGATCGTAGCGCAGATGAATCTCAATGATATCACCAAGCTTACCACTATTGATTGTATCTTTTGTTACTGCAAAATCACTTGAAAATCTGCGATTCTGATAAACCATTACTTTTCGACCAAGTTTCCTCCCAAGTTCAAAAATCTCCTGGGCTTCTTGCACAGTTGGAGCAAATGGCTTTTCAACCAAAATATCCTTTCCTGCTAATAAAGCCTTTCTGGAATAATCAACATGCGTATTACTTGGGGTATTAACAATTACAAGCTCAATATCAGGATCATCAAGGATTTCTTGAAGCGTATCGTAACTTTTTACATCCGGATAATCAGCCTTTACTTTTTTGGTATTGTGTTCTAGTACACCCTTAAAATCAAATCCTGTATGTGCATGTACAAATGGGCCATGAAATAACTTACCCGACATTCCATAGGCCAATAAAACGGTAACAATTGGTTTTTGCATGAACAAATATACTACTTGAAATTAAAGTTCGGTTTTGAAATTAACCAACCTTGTACTTGTGTCATTTTAATTATAAGATGCTTCATTAAACAAAGTTATTTGGTAAGCTCCAGCTCAATTTAGAACGCTAAGATTTCATTTTAAATACACCTACCACAACAATCCATTATTGATGCCATGTCAATGTGGGTTAATTAAATTAACATTCCTTCAATTCCCTATTTTTTACAGACTTTT
>CANKAT010000035.1 GCA_947479815.1 Sphingobacteriaceae bacterium | reverse complement strand
TGACAGATCAGACCTATTTATTAAACCGTTATTTTATTGATAATAATCGATTTTGTTTTGAAGTATTCAGATTAATTATTCACTCAAAATGTATTTATCATCAGACTATTTTATTTATAATAACATGCTTAAAAATTCATTATTTGTTTTCTTTTTTAGTTTAATAATTACTGGTTGTGGAAGTAGTAATAACAAACTTTTCACGCTCTTAGATAAAGGAGAAACCGATATTGACTTTAGAAATATGCTTGCAGAAGGCGATGAATTAAATGTAATGAACTATTCATATTTCTATAATGGTGCAGGTGTTTCTGTTGGCGATATCAATAATGATGGTCTTCAGGACATCTTTTTTACAGGTAATATGGTAAAAAACCGACTTTTTCTAAATAAAGGAAATTTTAAATTCGAAAATATAACAGATAAAAGTGGTGTAGCATTATTACAGGGTTGGTGTACAGGTGCTACTATGGTGGATATTAACGGTGATGGAAACTTAGATATTTACGTTTGTCGTTCAGCAGATATCGATCCCGCTCGTAGAAAAAACTTATTGTTTATTAATAATGGAGATCTTACGTTTACAGAAAAGGCTGAAGATTATGGCTTAGCAGATCAGGGCTATTCTACACAGGCATCTTTTTTTGATTATGATAAAGATGGTGATCTAGACATGTTCCTGATTAATCATTCCTTACAGAAATACAGTACTGGTGTTCAAGAAAATGTAGCTTTAAGAAAAGAGCAAAATCCGAATTTTGCGAATAAGCTGTATCGGAATGATAATGGTTATTACAAAGATATCAGTGCTGAAGCAGGCATAACTTCTAATGTACTTACATTTGGCCTAGGTGTGGCAGTATCAGATATAAATGGGGATAGCTGGCCAGATATTTATGTTTCTAATGATTTTAATGAGCCTGATTATTTGTTCATGAACAATGGAAATGGAACATTTACGGATAAGCTTACAGAGAATATAGATCAGATATCCATGTATTCTATGGGTTCTGATATTGCTGATTTTAATAATGATGCTTTGCCTGATTTGGTAACGCTTGATATGCTTCCAGAAAATAACAAAACTCAAAAGATGCATTCGGGTTCAGAAAATTTTGATAAAATGCAATTTTTGTTTGAAAAAGGCTTTTATTATCAATTTAGCAGGAACATGCTTCAAAAAAATAATGGAGATGGAACATTTTCCGAGATTGGACAGTTAGCTGGAATTTCTAATACTGACTGGAGCTGGTCTGCTCTTTTCTCAGATTTAGATAATGATGGTAATAAAGACCTTTTTGTAACCAATGGTTATGTAAAAGATTATACTGACATGGATTTTTTAAAATTCACCATGGATCAAACCATTAAATCAAGGCAAGAGGGTAAAGAAACCACTGTAAAAGATTATATCGAGAAAATGCCTACTATTCGGATGCCTAATTATGCTTTTCATAATAAAGGAAATGATCGTTTTGAAAATAATAACAAAGAATGGGGGCTTGATCAGTCGGGTATTTCTGCTGGAGCTGCTTATGCAGATCTTGATAATGATGGTGATATGGACTTAATTGTTAGTAATACCAATGATTATGCAGGTATCTACAGGAATAATACTGAAATTTTTAACAAAAATTCTTTTTTGAAAGTTAAGTTAAAAGGCGATAAAAGCAATTCTTGGGGTATTGGGGCAAAGGTTATAGCCTACAGTAAGGGTAAGAAATACTTTCAGGAACAAATTCCTGTTCGTGGATTTCAATCTTCTGTTGATCCTATATTGAATTTTGGTTTAGGTAGTACTAAGGCGCTTGATTCTTTGCTGGTTATTTGGCCAAATGATAAAAGGCAAAAATTGACTAATGTCAAGGTAAACCAAACACTAACTGTTGATTTAAAGAATGCTGGGGCAGCTCCTGTTTATATTCCTTATCCTGTTTCAGAAACTTATTTCAAAAGTTCATCGTCGATAAAGTATACGCATAAAGAGAATCTATTCAATGATTTTACTATTCAAACGTTATTGCCTAATTATTTGTCGAGACAAGGGCCATGCATGGCAAAAGCTGATATAAATGGAGATGGAATAGAAGATCTTTTTATTGGTGGAGCAGCCGGACAAGCAGGTACTTTGTTCATTCAGAATAAAGGAGGCCAATTTATTGCAAAGACTTCATCAGCTCTGGATGCTGATGCACAATCTGAAGACACAGCAGCTGAATTACTTGATTTTGATCAGGATGGCGATATGGATTTATATGTTGCTAGTGGAGGGTATGAATTTGCACCCGATAATAAGTTATTACAAGACCGCCTGTATGTTAATGATGGTAAAGGTAATTTCTCAAGAAAAATTACTGCTCTTCCAGCAATGCTCATTAGTACTGGGACAGTAAAAGCATCAGATATTGATGCTGATGGCGATATTGATCTGTTTGTGGGTGGTCGTTTACAACCTGGAATGTACCCAATGACCCCTGAGAGTAAAATTCTACTTAATGATGGAAAAGGGAATTATTCGGATGGCACAAATACTATTGCTCCTGCAATTAAAAATTTGGGTATGGTAACTGACGCCATTTGGCTTGATTTAAATAAGGACAAAAAGGAAGACTTAATTATTGTGGGAGAGTGGATGCCTATCAAGGTATATCTAAACCAAAGTGGAAAATTAAAGGATGCTTCTTCTACGTATATAAAATTTGGTTCTACAGGCTGGTGGAATCGCATTTATGCCGAGGATATGGATAATGATGGGGATAAAGACCTTGTTATTGGTAATTTGGGTTTGAATGCACAGTTCAAGGCAAGCGAAAAGGAACCATTAAATATTTACTTTAAAGATTTTGATGAAAATGGTTCTATTGATCCAATTTTCTGTTATTATATCGATGGTGTTTCTTATCCTGCGGCTTCTAGAGATGACCTTGCAGATCAGCTTCCTGTTATAAAGAAGAATTTCTTAGAGTATCATAAATATGCAAATGCAACTATTACAGATCTGTTCACTGCAGAGCAGCTAAAGGATGCAAAAATACTAAAAGCAGAAATTCTTGAAACAATCTATCTTGAGAATACAGGAACTGGGTTTAAATTAATTCACCTGCCAACAGAGGTTCAATATGCTCCTGTATACGGAATAGCATCATTGGATGCTAATGGTGACGGTAAAAAGGACTTATTATTTGCTGGCAATAATTCATGGACCAGAATCAAATTTGGACAATATACAGCAAGTAATGGTACCTTAGTTACAGGAACAGGAACAGGTAATTATACCTACGTTCCGCAATGGAAAAGCGGTTTAAATATTCGCGGTAATGTAAGAAGCCTTTTGTCTGTTGGTTCAGATAAAAAGTCAAACACTCAGTTTATTTTTGGTATCAATAACGCTGAATCACGTATAATTAAAATTAAATGATCTTTAAAGTTTAACGATGATTGATCATGTTTTAATTAAATAATTTGTTGATTATTAATACTTTAACATTTGTTTTATAATTTAGTAATTGTAATGAGAAATAGAAATTTTATTTTTTTGATTTTCGGAATCTGTTCTTTATTGATGATTTCCTTTAAATCTGGATACCTTCAAAAGGAACCATGGAAAGCACCAGCATCAGCTGATTCTATCATGAGTCCAATTGCATTTTCGCCTCAGGTAATTAGAGAGGGAGAAAAGCTTTATAATATGCTTTGCGTTACATGCCATGGCCAAAATGGTTTGGGTGACGGTCAACCTGGAAGGTTTAAAATTGAACCAGCTAATTTTCATAGTAAGGTAGTTACTGATCAGAAAGATGGTGCTATATTCTGGAAACTAAGTAATGGTAAAGGAACTATGCCAGCCTATGCAACTGCATTATCTGAAGAAAAACGATGGCAGTTGATTGCTTATATTCGTCAATTTGCTAAGCAAGATTTGAGTGCATTTTCCAAAGCAGTGCCAGTAAAGAATTATAAGATCAACAAATCTACACCTAGCCCTTATTTTCCTTTACCACAAAAAATTACTAATGCTACTGCATCCGAAGAGTTTGTATTTATGGTTGATACTGTTGCTAAAGGACTTAAGAGAGCCTGGAGTATCGCTTTTTTACCAGATCAAACACTATTAATTGCAGAAAGAAGTGGAAAAATATTACGATTCAAAAATGGTAAACAAATTGACACGCTATCAGGGAATATTCCGAAAAGTCTTCGCGACATAAAGCTTCATCCCGATTTTGGAAAAAATGGTTTGATCTATCTTTCTTATTATATTGAACCTATTAAAAGTGCTGGGATAGGTGGCTATACTGCTTTAATGAGTGCTAAGTTGGTTGGAAATAAAATTATACAAGAAAAGACAATTTATAAAGCTGGTCCTTTTAAAAATAATGGCGACTGGTTTGGAAGTAGAATAGGATTTGACAAAAAGGGTTATTTGTTTTTCTCGGTTGGTATTCATAGTGACAGGAAGAATGCACAGAGCCTTTCAAATTACGATGGTAAAACAATGCGATTTAACGATGATGGCAGTATTCCATCCGACAATCCTTTTATAAAAACACCCGGAGCTTTACCAGAGATCTATTCTTATGGTCATCGGATGCATCAGGGCATGCGCCGAGATCCAAAAACCGGAAGAATGATGGTTGTTGAATTTGGGGAATTAGCAGGTGATGAGTTAAATATTCTTAAGCCTGGTGCTAATTATGGATGGCCAATAGCAACATACAGTCTGGAATATAGTGGAGCAATTATTTCAGCAAGTCCATTAAAAGAGGGAATTGAACCACCTATTCATCATTATGCAATAGCACCTTCTGATTTTGATTTTGTTTATGGAAAAAATTATCCTGGATGGGATGGTAATATTTTTATTGGAGGCCTGGCAACAAAAAAACTTTATCGGCTTGTAATGAAAAATGACACTTTTGTGCACGATGAAGCACTTCTGAACAATCTTGGAAGGATAAGAGAAGTAGTGTATGGTCCAGATCAATTTTTATACGCCATGACTGAAGATACGGGCATTTTGGTGAGGTTAATACCTCTGCAAAAGCTATAAGCATGACCCAATAGATAGGATATAAATTATAAATAAAAGATACTATGAAACGCAGAAATGTATTAAAACAACTTGCTATGATTCCTTTGGCTGGATCTATACTGGGTAAAGAATCCGTATTAGCTGAAACTCCAAAAGGTTTTTCAAAAGATTTCAATCCTTCAAATTCAACTCAGATCAATGAGGTTTCTACTGTTGCCTCATTCATGTCAGAGGATAATATATTTCGTTCTATCGGTGTTGAACCTATAATTAATTGTAGAGGTGCTTATACCATTATTGGA
This sequence comes from Sphingobacteriaceae bacterium, assembly GCA_947479815.1. Classification (GTDB taxonomy): domain Bacteria; phylum Bacteroidota; class Bacteroidia; order Sphingobacteriales; family Sphingobacteriaceae; genus Daejeonella. The sequence goes on along the minus strand of CANKAT010000035.1, from coordinate 25,978 downwards.
GGTTGTCTTGAACTTCCACCTGTTCGGGAAGCCATGGAAGCTGCTTCACACAATTTTGTTCAATATGATGAGCTTGCAGCAGGAATTGGTCAGAGATTAGCTGATTTGACCAAATCTGAATGGGGTATGGTTTCTGCAGGTTGTGCCGCAGGAATGAAACATATTACTGCTGCTTGTGTAACAGGTGGTGATCCTGAGAAATTAATTCGTATTCCAGATCTTTCTGGCTTTGATAAAAATGAAGTGATTATTCCTTTGTATTCTAGAAATACCTATGATCATTCCATTCGAAATATTGGTGTAAAGATCGTTCATGTTACCAATGTGGCTGAACTAGAAAAAGCGATCAATCCTAAAACTGCAATGATCTACGTAAATGCTGTAAATGGATCATTTACAGGTCAACCTTTTTCACTTGAGGTGATTGCCAGTGTAGCAAAACCGAAAAATATTCCTATTCTGATAGATGCTGCTGCAGAGAATTTAACAATTCCTTCAGTACACATAAAAAGAGGAGCTGATGTTGTTGCCTATAGTGGTGGAAAAGCTATTAGAGGGCCACAATGTGCTGGTTTAATGCTCGGAAGAAAAGATATATTACAATCAGCTTGGCAGGCAAGTTCACCTCACCATGGCCCCGGACGCGATAATAAAGTTGGCCGTGAAGAAATGATAGGTATGATGGCTGCAGTAGAAACTTGGATAAAACGTGACCACGAGGCTGAATATAAAAGTTGGATGACTAGGTTAAATACCATTGCAAAAAAAGCATTGTCTATTGAAGGCATTAAAACATCAATTGTAGAACCCGAAGAGTTATCCAATAAACATCCAACATTATGGGTTTCATGGGATCCTGCAAAATTTAATGTAACTGGGTATGAGATAGCCGAAGAACTTGGTAGTACCAAGCCCCGTGTGGCAGTTGGATCTAAAGATCAAAGTGATGGAACAACTTCTATTGATTTGGTTTCTAGTCATATGCAGGAAGGAGAAGATAAAATGGTAGCTGAAAGAGTCTTTGAAATTCTAAATAGAAAACGAAATGCTAAGTCAATAGACATGGCTACTCCATCAGGTAATATTAGTGGTATATGGGAAGTTAATGTTCAATTTTTTAGTAGTACAATTAAACATATTTTCAATATACATCAAGATGGCAACTGGGTTAATGGATCTCATAAAAGCCAGTTTGATGAAAGAAGCATCGGTGGAACAATTGAAGGCAATCTGGTAAAATTAAGCAGTACTATTACTAAGCCTGGAGATCAAATTACATTTTACTTCTCTGGCAACTTAAGTGGAGATTCAATTTCAGGAGATATCCATATGGGTGAATATCGTACAGCAAAATTTACGGCAGTTCGAAATACAGTAAAACCTGTACGAAGAAAAGTTCTGGTTCCAAAGGGGCCACCATTGGCAACCTAAGCTTTAAGAATTATCCAGAACATTAAGCCTAATATTAATGTTCTGGACTGTTTTTTGAAAGATATTCCATGCTTTTTTGTATTTTTATGAATATAAATCAAATTCGATATGAGAAATCTATTTCTGATTATTTTCGCTGTTGTACTGCTTAGTGCTTGTTCAAGAAAGAATGATTATGATACAGTTTTCAAGAACCCCGAATTGTATTCAAAAGCGGTTGGTGACTTAACAAAAGTTATCACTCATGACATTTTCACGCCTCCAGTAGCCAGTAGAATTTATGCCTATAGCAACATCGCTGCATATGAAGTTATGGCTGGCAATTCAACGAATTTTAAACCCTTGAGTTCAAAATTATCTGGGTTGAAATCTACTCCATTACCTAAGAAGGAAATTAATGCCGAATTATCAGCTTTGCTCGCATTATCTTATGTTGGTCAGGAAATGACATTTAGTAAAGATTCGGCCCAGAAAATCATAAATGGACATATTCAATTAGCTAAAAACCACGGTATGCCTCAGGCAATGATCGAAGAATCTCAGAATTATGCTAAGTCAGTAAGTAAGTCAGTTCTGGATTGGAGTAAAAAAGATAATTATAAGCAAACTCGATCTGCGGTGAAATACACCGTGAATAATACAGATGAAAGCAGATGGGTTCCAACTCCACCTGCATATATGCCTGCCATTGAACCAAACTGGATGAAGATTAGAACTGTTTTAATTGATTCTGCCAGTCAGTTCCTCCCAAAACCTCCTTCTCCTTTCAGTAAAGTAAAAGGCACTAAATTTTATAACCTAGCTTTAGAAGTATATGAAACTGGTAAAACACTAACAGTAGAGCAAAAAGCAATCGCTGATTTTTGGGACTGTAATGGTTTTAAAGTCAATGTTTCAGGTCACGTTACCTATGCAACCAAAGCGATGACCCCCGGTGGGCATTGGATGGGCATTACTGGTATTGTTTGTAAAAACCAAAAATCAGATTTCGCTAAAACCGTTTATTCTTATACAGGTGTTTCTATTGGTATTATGGATGCTTTTATATCCTGCTGGAATACAAAGTTTACTTTTGACTTGCTTAGGCCTGAAACTTACATTAATCAGCATGTAGATAATTCCTGGAAACCATATTTACAAACTCCTCCTTTTCCTGAATATACAAGTGGGCATTCTATTATTTCAAGTACTTCAGCAACCATACTTGAAAAGATTTATGGAAAAAATACTCCTTTTGTTGATGATACCGAAATAGCATGGGGCTGGCCTGACCGAAAGTTTGAAAATGTTCAACAGGCTGCGCAAGAAGCTGCTTTAAGTCGTTTATATGGTGGAATCCATTATAGAGAAGCAATGGAAGAAGGCTTAGTTGAAGGCCGTAAAATTGGTGAATTTATATTCTCTAGATTAAATTAATGGATTATCATTGCGTTTAATATAAACTGTAAGGATGGCTTTTAAAATCGATCATTTTTATAATTGAGTATGGAAATCTTGTTTTAGCTATTGTTTTGTAACAATTTTCATATTTGAGTCTCGAAGAGCCTCTTTGAGGTATCCAATTTCATATTTTAATTTAAAATCTCAGATTTTTTAAATAGAATTGTGTTGTACAATTTAGTATTACCATTAATATAGAATCAATAAAAAAAATGAAAAAAATTTTAGTCTTGGGTGTATGTGCCCTTTTTATTGCATGTAATAGTTCATCAAATAATACAGCGGTATCAGATACAAGTTCTCTACTTACTGATAGTACAAAGGTAATTGTTGCTTCAGATAGTACTGTTACCGCTTCAGAGAATACTGTTGAAACTACTCCTGAAGCGAATGTCGAAGAAGCTAAACCAAATGTAGCTGCTGCAGTAAAACCTGCAGTAAAAACAATTCAGCCAGATGTTAAAGTTAAAGCCTCTGAAAATACTGATAATACAGATATCAAGAAGGGTGAATTGCTTATATCAAAATCTGATTGTTTTGCATGTCACAAGGTACAAGATAAACTTTTAGGGCCAGCCTATAAAGATGTTGCCAAAAAGTATGAGAATACAAAAGCGAATGTAGATTACCTGGTTAACAAAGTAAAAACTGGTGGAAGTGGTGTTTGGGGTGCAGTTCCTATGTCACCACATCCTGCTTTATCAGATGATGATGCAAGAGCAATGATTGCATATGTTTTGAGCTTAAAATAGCTTAAAACATATAAAAATTGCTTTTAACAATCAAAATTGACATGTTATTTTACTATTAGATATTAAGGTGTTCGATATACTGTAACATTATACTATCTAAATGCCCTTCAATTCAAAGAAGTATAGAATCCATTACTATATTTAAATACTCAGTAGGGGATAACTGATCATTTATACTCATATAATAAATGAATTTTAATTCAACAAAACATGGTTTTACATTTAAATAATATGCTTTTAAAAACATTATTCTTTTCTGTATTATTCACAGGTACAGTACTTATCAGTTATGCACAAGAACTTTTTGTTTCAAGCGAATTAACGCGGGCCAAGAGTTTTACCTCTGGTGCCGAAGGGCCTGCAGTTGGACGTACAGGAATTGTTTATGCTGTTAATTATGCAAAGCAAGGAACCATTGGGCAGGTAAGTGTAGATGGAAAATCAAGTTTGTTTCTTGAACTTCCATCAGGCAGTATCGGAAATGGTATTCGTTTTGATAGTAAAGGCAATATGCTTATCGCTGATTATACCAAACACAATATTCTTAAAGTTAATATGTTAACAAAAGCTATTAGTGTTTTTGCTCATAATCCCAAATTGAGTCAACCTAATGATATCGCTATAGATAATAAAGATAGATTATTTGCAAGTGATCCGAACTGGAAGGAAAATACAGGTAGAATTTGGCGAATCGATACAGATGGAAAATTCACTATGCTTGATAGCATGGGTACAACCAATGGCATTGAAGTTAGCCCTGATAACAAATTTCTTTATGTGAATGAGTCTGTTCAGCGTAAGGTTTGGAAGTATGATCTCAATGAAAAAGGAGAAATAAGCAATAAACGACTAATCCATGAATTTCCTGATTTTGGAATGGATGGCATGAGGTGCGATGTTGACGGTAATTTATACATTACAAGACATGGCAAGGGTACTGTTGCTAAATTATCTCCGACAGGTAAATTGATCAGAGAAATTAGCACAATAGGTAAATCACCAAGTAATATTGCATTTGGTGGTAAAGATGGAAGAACTGCCTACATTACTCTACAGGATAATGGCAATATGGAAAGCTTTAGGGTAGATAAACCAGGGCGTGAGTGGGTAATGTCAAAAAAGAAATAATAATTTATTTAATAATTAAAAGATGAAAACAGAAAGAAGATCAGTACTTAAAAAATTAGTTGCCTCAGTAGTTGGTGTTGCCGGTATCGGTGCAGTAGCTAATGCAAAAGGTCTTACTGCTGCTCCTGAAAAGGAAGCCGGTAATATTACCAGTCTACAAAATGTGCCTATGTTTTCTGGCCATGTAATACATAATGGTTTAGTCTATATAGCCGGTAAGGGAGCTCATACCGAACCTTTTGAAATTAAGGCACATACTGAAATTGTATTGAAAGAGCTTGAAAAAGAGCTGATAAAAGCCGGATCTTCAATGGAAAAAGTTTTGAAAGTAACTGTATATTTAAATGATATAGCAGATTACAAAGGAATGAACGAAATTTATAAAGGTCGTTTTGGAAGCAAGCCTCCGGTTCGTACAACAATAGCTGTTGCTAAAGGTGGTGTACCGGGCGATTCTCTTGTTGAAATGGATGCGATAGCTTATCTTTAAGCATATAAGAAAATTAGGAGGAGTAATCCTTTTATTATTTATTTCAATTTATTACAGCCAATATCAATTTTTCGGAATTTGTATTGGCTGTAATAGTGTTTTTTAAGGGCTGTTTGATAATAAATTTTAACCCATGAAAAAATGTAATTTTTATACTCTTTTATTATTCTGTGCAGCTGGTGTTATCGTATTTTCTTCTTCGATAAATTATCAGTCTGTTTCCTATAAACAGGTTGATTCTAAGTTTTTGCAGGATACAATAAAAAAAGAAGCATGGCTAGCCCCGGCATCAGCCGATTCTCTTAAAAATCCATTAGCAGTATCTCAAGAATACATTTCAAAGGGAGAAGAGCTATACAATATGTACTGTTTTTCATGTCATGGAGATACAGGTTATGGAGATGGCCCTGCTGGTGGATCTATGGGAATCAGGCCTGCAAATTTTCATGATCAACGAGTAATCAAACAAAAAGATGGCGCCTTGTTCTGGAAACTAACCAATGGAAAAGGTAATATGCCTCCTTTTAAAGAAGCTTTAACCGAAGAGCAGCGCTGGCAATTAATTGTATTTCTTAGGGAATTAGGTAAAACAGAATAAAAAAATGCAAATCAAACACGGTATCTTTTCAATTGGGCTTCTTAGCTTATTAATAGTCTCTTCTATTTCTTACGCTCAAAATGATTCTAAGGCAAAGGAAGAAAAAACTGTTACTACTAGATTAAAGCCGGTAATCCAATCAACACCAAAGCCCTTACGGTCAGATATTTTAATTGAGAAATTTGCCGATGTCCAAGCAAATGCAGTTCGCATATTAATTCATCCAGTATCTGGTGATTTCTATTATACAACCTTTGAAGGTGGTGTTTTTCACCTCAGCCAAAATAATGGTGCTGTTGTTTCTGAACAAATTCTAACAGTTAATGATCATGGGATCAACAAATTACAGGGGGCAGTTTTTTCTGGTTCTGAATTGTTTTTATGTGGCAACACTACTGAGAACAGTAACAGAGGTACCAGGGGAAGATTGGTTCGGTTTTCAATTACACCCAAGAGCAAACCAAAATTGACTGTTGTTTTTAATACAGAAGTTTACGGGTTAAATGCAACAACTTGGGATCATGGATGGAATGCCTTGGTACTGAGTCCAGATAAACAATATATCTATATTACTTCAGGTGCTAGAACCGGTCATGGTGAAATTCAGGATGACAAGGGAGTTTATGTTAATGCACGAGATAATGCTTTAACCACTAAAATTTTCCGAATACCGGTCAATGCAGAGAATTTACTATTACCTAATGATATAAATAAATTAAAAGCAGATGCTTACTTGTATGCTGAAGGGATACGTAATGCGTATGATATGGCCTTTAGTCCTGAAGGTAATTTATTTGCTGTTGTCAACTCTTCAGACTATGATCATTCTGAAGACATGTTTTGGATAAGACAAGGCCGACATTATGGATTTCCTTGGATCATGGGAGGCGTTGAAAATCCACAGCAATATCCTGACTTTATGCCTGATCCTAAGAAAGATCCATTTCTAAATGCTACTTCTCATGGCATGCTGATGAAGTACTTCAGAAATGATCCTGATTTTCCTAAGATACCCGAAGGTGTAAAATTTAGTCCCGGCGTTCAAAATCTTGGCCCTGATGCTAATGAGTACAGAGGGCATTCTGGTAAAATACTTGACGGAGATAATACCGGTGTAAGTATCAGTACGTTCACAGCTCATAGCTCTCCTTTAGGTCTTGTTTTTGATACCAAGCGAGAACTTTCTGCTGAATTTAAGGCTGATGGTTTTGTACTTAGGAATACGCTTGGAGCCAAATCGAACCTGATGAAACCTTTCACAGATCAAGGCAGAGATTTGCTTCATCTTGACATGTCATATGATCAGGGAAGTGATAATTATTTTGTAAAAACAACCCGTATTGTAGATTCGTTCAATAATCCGACAGATGCTGTATTGCTTGGTAACTCCTTGTATATCATTGAATATGATGCCAAGGTGGGAAGTATCTGGAAGGTCACCTTACCAGGAGGTTCAAAAAAAGTAAAAAAGTAAAAATTTGGAAATAGCTTATAATTCGAATCAAAGAATGGAGCTGATCTGGTTATTATTTAAATAATTTTTGTTTATTTATACTATTAAATTAAAAATATGAAAGTTAAATTATTGTTATCATTTGTTTTTGCTAGCATTTCTTATCAAGCCTCTTTATGTGCACAAACAATTTCAAAAGAAGAGCTTACTTTCTTAACTTCTGAATGGAAAGGCGATCGTTTTTCTGATGGCCGACCTAAAGTGGCTGATAATTTACTAGAAAGAGCAAAAAAAATTGGTCTTGATGATGCCTGGCAAGTTTTAAAGGTCATGGGATATGTAAATCAATTTGAACTTGGCTGGAAAACATTGAATGATGAAATGATCACAGGTAGGGTTGTTACAGCAATGTATATGCCTACTCGTCCTGACATCGAAAAAAATATTAAAGAGAGGGGAGCAAAACAGGGCCGTGTTGGAAATACAAATTCATGGCCAATTGCTGTATTGCAAAAAGGAGATGTTTATGTGGCTGATGGATTTGGGAAAATTGTTGGTGGTTCCTTAATTGGAAGTACTTTGGGTACCTCAATTTATACGAAGTCTGGAAATGGAGTAATTTTTGACGGTGCAGCACGTGATGTTCAGGGTCTTGATGAAATTAAAGGATTTAATGCTTTTGTTAGAGACTTTCACCCTGGTTTTATGGAAGATATGGTATTAATGGGGCTAAATAGCCCAATTCGTATCGGACGTACTATGGTTTTACCTGGTGATTTAGTAATTGCTGGCAAAATTGGTGTTTTGTTTGTTCCTGCACATTTAGCTGAACAGGTTGTTTCAACCGCAGAATTTATCGTAAGAAGGGATAAGTATGCATTTGAAGTGATCAAGTCTGGTAAATATTCTAGTGGTCAGTTAGACAGTGAGTGGACAAGTGATATGAAGGATGATTTTATAAAATGGATGCAAAACCATCCTGAAGAAGGTAAAATGACCAGGGCCGAGCTAGATGTTATTATGAGTAAAAGAACCTGGTAATCGATCAGGATAAATATTAATTAAACCTTAATTTAAAAATTTTGAAACAGTCGAACATTTATTCTCTAGCATTAGGCATAGCAGGTATTAGCTTGTTGGCAGCTCTTTTCTTTCTTTCTCAAGGTAATCAGGCAAATGCTGGTCCATTATTAATCCTGTTTTTTACAACTTTGGCTATTGGGGTTAGAGGAACAAAAACATTTAAAGCATTTTCATATACCATATGGATTTTTACTGCGGTTACTGCTTCAATGTTTTATCCCCAATATTTTACTTCAATTGGTGATTTTCAATTGAAATTAATGATTGTCCCTCTTTTACAGATCATTATGTTTGGAATGGGTTCTCAAATGAGCTTTGAAGATTTTACTGGAGTCATAAAAATGCCTAAAGGTGTTTTTATTGGAGTTGGAGCACATTATATAATTATGCCTCTTGTTGCTTTTGGTATTGCACATATATTTTCATTCCCACCAGAAATAGCTGCTGGAATTATCCTAATCGGTACGGTTCCAAGTGGTTTAGCATCTAATGTAATGTCTTATCTGGCACACGCAAATCTTGCCCTTGCGGTTACAATTGGAGCAATTTCTACACTCATATCGCCATTTGTTACACCATTGCTTATGCAATGGCTTGGTGGTCAATACATCCAGGTAGACTTTTGGCATATGATGCTTGATATTCTGAATATGATCATTCTTCCAATTGTTGCAGGTTTTATATTTAATCTTTTCTCTAAAAATGAAGCCAGCCAGAAATCTAAATTTATTCAGCTTATAGGTTACTTCATTGTCATTTTATTAACTAATCTGGTTTACATTAAGTCTAGTGGTTCAGATATTAACGGTTTCTTAAGTGCTATTGGAAAATCATTATTCTGGTTCTATATTTTACCAATGATTACTGCTATCCTGCTTCGTAAACTAGTGAAAGGAGATGATCAATGGATGGGTAGAGTTCTTTCTATGATCTCAATGGTAGGTATTGCCGTAATCATAACAATCATAACAGCAGCAGGTCGCGATAGCTTATTAAAGGTGGGCTTGTTACTTATTATTACTAGTTTGCTGCATAATTTAGCTGGATATATACTTGGTTACGGAGTTTCATGGGTGGCTGGTATGCCAGAAAAAGATAGACGTACAGTTGCATTTGAAGTAGGTATGCAAAATGGAGGTCTCGCATCAGGATTAGCTCTGCAAATGGGTAAAATTGCTACTGTAGGCCTTGCTCCAGCAATCTTTGGTCCGTTGATGAATGTAACCGGATCAGCATTGGCAAGTTGGTGGAGAAGCAGGCCACCTGCCGAAGATATCCTTGCTGAAGGATCAAATAAATAAGCTACTCACTAATTTAAATATACCATTCAGGCCTAAAGGCATATGACAGGTTTATTTTAACATAATACATTATATGAAAGGTTATTTTGCAGTATTAATCCTATTAACTTTTTCTGTACTATCATTAAGTGCGCAGTCAAAAGATGAAAAGGATGTGGCAGCTGCTGTTGAAAAGTTGAACAAAGCGATGGTTGATCCTGAAAAAAGTGCTTTGGAAAGCATTGTATCAGAAAGTTTATCCTATGGTCACTCAGGTGGAATTGTTCAAAATAAGAATGTATTCATTGATGATTTAATTAATGGTTCTTTTAATTTTTCGAGCATTACTCCAATTAATCAAACCATTTATATTACTGGTACCATTGCTATAGTTAGGAATACTTTAGTAGCCAAGGCAACAGATTCTGGTGTGCCAACAGACCTTCGAATTGGGAATGCTATGGTTTGGCGAAAAGAAAGTGGAGCTTGGAAATTACTAGTCAGACAAGCTTTCATGCTTCAGTAGTAAAATCTGATTTATATTTATAGGAATGCGCAAATGATCATTTTGCGCATTTTTTATTATGTTTTTTTATTTTGGATATAAAATGGTAAAACCCGATAGTTTAATATTTGATTTGGATGGTACTTTGTGGGATGCCTTAGATACTTACTTGGCATCTTGGAATGAGGGAGTAAAAGCAGAAAACTTAAACAGAATATTTACCCGTGCTGATCTGCATTATGTGATGGGTTGGGAGCGGTCTGCAGTGCTAGATCATATGTTTCCAGGCACGTCAAAAGAAAGACAGGAAGAAATTTATCATACTATTAATGAATTCCGAATAAAACTTATGCCAGAGATGGGAGGTGTTTTGTATGATGGAGTTAGAGAAGGATTGATCAAACTTGCTGATAAATATCGCTTACTAATTGTCAGTAACTGTCCAAAAAACTTGATTGTTGAATTTATGAAGTGGGCTGATATTGAACACTATATAACAGATGAGATGGCGCATGGTGTCAACTCAATGCCTAAGCATCATAATATTCAACTCCTAATAGATAAGCACAACCTACAGAATCCGGTTTATATTGGTGATACACATGGAGATAGCATTGAAACCAGAAAAGCAGGGCTCCCATTTGTGTTATTAACTTATGGATTTGGCACCTCTGATGATTATGATCTTAAGTTTGATGACTTTCAATCATTAACTAATCACTTCAATAATTTGTAATTACGATTTATTCAATTTACTATTCTTTCTTATTAGGAAATGAAAATAAATATATTTTTTATCAGTTTTAGTGTGCTTATAATTGCTTCCTGTTCAAATGCAATTGATGCAGATGAACTTTATGGTAAATGGGACTATATCGAAGTAGAAAATTTCAATCCGCCTGATAGCCTCAGCAGGGAAGAATTAATTGCACAATCACCTTCAATCACGTTTTCTAAAGATAATAAACTGGTAATAGAATGGGGAGGAAAGCAGCTTTCTCATGGAACTTATAGTATGGATGGAAAAATGATTCGATATACTGAATTTCTTGAAGGAGGAATTAAAAGAGAATTTCCATTTTTGATCAAAGCACTCGGAGATAAGGAGTTAGTATTCCAAACAATGGAGCAGAACTATACCAGAGTAAAAGCAAAAAAACGCTAACAGTTTTTTAATGCTGTTAGCGTTTTATAGACCTGTAATCAAAATATTATTTTAATTTTTTCTTGCTTGAGCTTGCAGGTTGAGTTTTGTTCTGTTGCTGTTGCCTCATGTAATCCTCCATTCTTTGTTGAAATCCTGATTTTTTCTTTTCCGATTGAGGTTTCTTTTTGTTCTCCTGTATTTGTGCATGTATCTTATCGTCATTCACAAACATTCGGATAATATATTGTTGAGCAAAGGTCATCATATTGGCTAGGAAGTAATAATAATTAAGTCCCGACGGATAACTATTCAATACTCCAAAGAAAATGATTGGGGTGATATAACCAATGTATTTCATTTGACCGGTGGCTCCTGATACCTGATTGTTGAAATAGGTATATATCAAGGTTGAAATGGTCATCATAATACACATTAAACTAATATGATTGCCAAGGAATGGCAAATTGAATCCCATCTGGAAGAATGCATCAAATGTTGAAAGATCATCCATCCAAAGGAAACTTTTTTGACGAAGTTCAAATAAGTTAGGAAAGAAGAAGAAGAAGGCCATGATAATAGGAAGCTGCAGTAGCATCGGCAAACAACCTCCAAGTGGATTTACACCTGCTTTTTTATATAGTTTTAAATATTCTTGCTGTAAAAGGGTAGGGTTATCATCACCAACTTTTCCTTTGATTTCATCCATCTCTGGCTTAAGGATACGCATCTTTGCCATCGATAGGTAAGACTTGTAAGTCAAGGGTAAAAGAACCATTTTAAGAAGTACAGTTAAAACAAGAATGATCAAACCATATCCCCATCCAAAACGTTCAAGAAAGCTAAAAACAGGTAAAACAATCCATCTATTGATGTATTTTAATGGCCAATAACCAAGATCTATTTGTTTTTCAATTTCAAATCCTTGTTTTTCAAGAATATTCAACTGATTCGGGCCAAAATAGAAATCCATTGGATAAGAAGTAACATCTTGTCTTTCAAAAGGAATTTGCATATTGGCCGCAAAACTTTTAACCGTATTGGAATCTGGACTAGTATTTACGATCAGTTCTCCTTTATCAAAACTATTTTTTGCAATCAGTACATTCGAAAAGAAATGTTGTTTAAATGAAAACCATTTGATCTTACCCTCGGTAATTGCTTTAGTCTCTGATTTAGTAAGACTTAAATGATCAACACTTTCGTCTCCTTGTTTAAAGTAAGTGCTTGAATAGCGTTGTTCACTCACCAGATCCTTCTCTTTTTGTTTTAGGATAGTTTCCCAGTTTAAGGTCAAATGCTTCTGAGTAGGAGTAACCACATCTTGCATTCCTTTAGTTGCAATAGTTAAACCAACATTATAACTATCGCCAGTTAAGGAGTAGATATAATCAATGTATTTGCCTTCAGAATAATTCAAACGCATGGTTAATGAACCAGAACCGATTTTAGCTACACTAAATGAAGTGCCTAAAGGTTGAAAATAAAGGTCATTTGTGCTGATATTCTTTCCGGCTACTCCAAAGATCAAACCAAATTTATTTCCCTGACCTTCGAACATGATCAAAGGTAATTTGCGATAGGTTTTGAATTTTTTAAGTTCAACCGAAGCTATTCGACCTCCTTTAGGACTGATTTTAACTTTAATTGATTCATTTTCAAGAACAATTGGCTCGTTACTTCCAGATTGTGCAGATCCAAATGGTCCTGATTTAATCAATGTGGAATCTATGGCAGGTACGACAACAGTTTTGGTGCTGTCCTGAACTAGTACAGGTGTTTCTGCCTTTTTAACTTTGGCTATTGAGTCTTGACTTTGTTTTGCCTTTTCCTTTTTGATGTCTTCATCTGAAGGTTGCATTAAAAAAGTTGAGCCTACTAATATGATTAAAATCAAAAAGAGACCCGTAAATGTATTTCTATCCATTAGGTTTAATAATCTGTTTTGTTGTAATGCTTTTACTTCTTTTTAGAATGAAGAATTGAAGCGGCAACAAAGTTAACAAAAAGTGGGTGAGGATTATCAACTGTAGATTTTAATTCGGGGTGAAATTGACCCCCAATAAAAAAAGGATGATTTTTTAACTCAATAATCTCAACTAGATTATTTTCAGGATTGATTCCTGAGGCTATCATGCCTGCTTTCTCAAATTGCTCTAAATACTTATTATTGAATTCATAGCGATGGCGATGACGTTCAGTGATTCTGGTTTTACCATAAATTGCAGCCGCTTTACTACCTTTTTTTAGATCACAGGTATAAGATCCCAAACGCATAGTGCCACCTTTGTTTTTTATTTTTTTCTGTTCCTCCATCATGGAAATCACCTGATTTTTGGACTTCTCATTAATCTCACTGCTTTGAGCATCTTTTAATCCCAATACATTACGTGCGAATTCTACAACTGCACATTGCATTCCAAGGCAAATTCCAAAGAATGGAATTTCATGTTCTCTTACGTATTGAATAGCCTCTATTTTACCCTCAATACCACGACTTCCAAATCCAGGAGCAACAAGTACACCATCAAGCCCTTTTAGCTTTTCAGCAACATTATCCTTGATAATATTTTCTGATTGAATGCACTTTACTCTAACCTTGCATTCATTTTTAGCTCCTGCATGAATAAAAGCTTCAGTGATTGATTTATAGGCATCAGGTAATTCCACATATTTACCTACCAGCCCAATTGTAATTTCATTAGTTGGGTTTTTTAATCGCCCTAAAAAATCTTTCCAGCTATCTAGATCTGGCTCATTTTTTTGAGGTAGTTTTAGTTTGCTTAAAACAGTTTTATCTAGTTTCTCCTTTAACATAAGCAATGGAACATCATAGATTGTTGTAGCATCTATAGATTCAATTACTGCATTTAGGTTCACATTACAGAATAGCGCAATTTTTTTGCGTAATTCTTGCGGTATATGATGTTCAGTACGACAAACTAAGATATCTGGCTGTATACCATATTCAAGTAGCATTTTTACAGAATGCTGCGTAGGTTTTGTTTTCAATTCGCCAGCTGCAGCAAGAAAAGGAACCAGAGTTAAATGGATAACCAGAGAATTTCCTGAACCAAGCTCCCAACGCAATTGTCTTACAGCTTCTATGAATGGTAAAGATTCAATATCACCAACGGTACCACCTAGTTCAGTAATTATAATATCAAACTTTTTGGTCTCACCCAATATTTTCATATTGCGTTTTATCTCATCAGTAATATGAGGTACAACCTGAACTGTTTTTCCTAGATAAGCTCCTTCACGTTCTTTATTGATTACATTTTGATAAATTCGACCGGTTGTGATGTTATTGGCTTGTGAGGTAGGAACATTCAGAAAACGTTCATAATGACCAAGATCAAGGTCGGTTTCAGCCCCATCTTCAGTAACATAACATTCGCCATGCTCATAGGGGTTCAATGTTCCTGGATCAATATTTATATAAGGATCGAACTTTTGTATGGTAACCCGGTATCCTCTAGATTGCAGAAGTTTTGCAAGAGAAGCGGAAATAATACCTTTTCCTAACGACGAAGTAACGCCGCCCGTAACAAAAATGTATTTAGTCATGATATCTGTAGGATTTCTTATAGTTTTTATTGAGATAATAGATATTAATCTATTATAGACAATAAAAACATCGTATTATACGGGATTCAAAACTAGGAAAAAAATCCATAAACATTTTAATTGTTGAGAAATTTACGGGTGTTAATAAATCAGTCGAATTTTAAAGAAACAATAATATTCAGAACAAAACTGAAGATATTGGATACATTTTAACCCAGTTGTTATAGTGTCGCTTTAATTTAAACTAGAACAGTGAATTACTAATTCCTTTGTTTTAACTACCTTTGATTTTATTTAAAAATTATTCAAGCAATTTGACATTTAGCGATTTTAACTTTGACCCTCAATTACTTGAAGGTTTGCAGAGTATGGGTTATGTTAAACCTACTCCAATACAAGCACAGGCTATTCCATTAATACTTCAACATAAAGATCTGATCGCCTGCGCTCAAACAGGTACAGGAAAAACAGCATCTTACTTATTACCAGTATTACAGCATATTAGTATCTCTGATAAAAAACACACAAAGGCACTTATTCTTGCTCCCACACGTGAACTTGCTCAACAGATTGATCAACAGGTAGAAGGGCTGGCTTATTTTGCAGGAATTAGTTCTATAGCTGTTTACGGTGGTGGTGATGGAATGATCTATGAACAACAGCGTCGTGCCATGCTGGAAGGGGTAGATATTGTCATTGCTACACCAGGAAGACTAATTGCGCATCTAGCTTCTGGAGTAATTAAACTAGATCATTTGCAATATCTTGTTTTGGATGAGGCTGATCGTATGCTCGACATGGGTTTTTATGAAGATATTTTAAGAATCATCAGTAATTTACCTAAAGAACGTCAAACATTGCTTTTCTCGGCTACTATGCCTCCAAAGATTAGAACGCTGGCAAATACGATATTAAAAGATCCTCAACAGATTAATATTGCACTTTCACAACCTGCAGCAGGTATATCTCAGCAGGTTTATATGGTTTACGATAATCAAAAAGTAAAACTCATTAGTACATTATTAAAAGGAGGAGATTATAAAAGTGTTTTAATTTTCTGTTCCCGAAAAGAAACGGTTAAAGATTTAAACCGAACGTTGCGAAGAGAAGGAATCAAATCTGAAGCATTTCATTCTGATTTGGAACAAGAACAACGAGAAACTGTATTAAGAGCATTTAAAAGCAGGGTTTTGCCTGTTATTATTGGCACTGATGTTTTAAGTAGAGGAATTGATGTGGAAGGAATTAGTCTAGTAATTAATTTCGATGTGCCACCTGATCCTGAAGACTATATTCACAGAATTGGAAGAACAGCAAGAGCTGAAACAACAGGAACTGCCATTACCTTTGTTAATGAAAAAGACCAGCGAAGATTTTCATTTATTGAAAATCTGATCGGAAAAGAAATTCCTCGCATGACTTTGCCTATCGAGTTGGGTGAAGGTCCGGTTTATAGCCCTACAACCAGAAGGCCTTCAACTGGTGGAAATAATAGGAACGGTAAGAAAAAAGTCTGGATAAAGCGCAAGGCTTGATTTTCTTAGTAAATCAGCTATTTTTAAAGATAATACCCTCAACCCTTTGGGCCTGACCATATTCTAATGTCTGTGATTCCAAATTTATTCCTAGAATGATAAGTATCGAAAACGATTTCTTAAAGGTTATTATAAATTTCAAAGGGGCTGAATTAAGTTCCTTGTTTAATAAGCTTAATGGAATAGAGCATTTATGGCAGGCAGATCCTTCTGTTTGGGGATTTCATGCTCCAAATTTATTTCCTATCGTGGGTTCATGTATTGATAATGAAATCATGATCGATGGTGAAAAATATCCTTTAAAACGACATGGTTTTGCACGTCATTCTCAATTTACAGTGCTTGAATCTACCAGTACAAGGGCTAAATTACTCTTAAAGTATTCAGAATCTACGCTTTTAGTATTTCCATATCAATTTGCTTTTGAGGTAATTTATGAACTTCGTGATTCAGAACTACATGTGCTGTACCATGTGATTAATCTAGATGATCATACCATGCATTTTTCAATTGGAGCTCATCCGGCTTTTAATGTTCCATTTTTTGAGCAGGAGAATTACTCCGACTATTATTTAGAGTTTCCTGACGATGAAATACTTGAACAGCACCTTCTTAATAGTGATGGCTATTTTACTGGTAAGACAAAGAATTTAGTTACGGTGTTAAATAGAATTGATTTACAGCCAAATCTATTTAAAAGTGATGCCCTAGTGTTTAAAAATCTTATTTCAAGGAAAGTATTCATTAAAAATCATAAAACTTCAAATTTCATTTCAATTTCTTTCCCTGATTTCAATTCGCTTGGAATCTGGGCGCCAGTGGGAGCCTCATTTATTTGTATTGAACCATGGTTAGGCTATGCAGATAATGAAGGCGAAATAAAAGAATTTAGTCAGAAAGAGGGCATACTCTCTCTCGAAAGTTCAGAGTCATTCAAAGCAGAATTTATCATTGGGGTGTACTAATGTGCACTATCTTATTTTTTCTCTTTTACTTTTTGTTTGTTCTGAATTTTATGTTCGCGAAGCATATCT
The DNA here is from genome assembly GCA_947479815.1 of Sphingobacteriaceae bacterium. Taxonomy (GTDB): domain Bacteria; phylum Bacteroidota; class Bacteroidia; order Sphingobacteriales; family Sphingobacteriaceae; genus Daejeonella. The sequence continues at coordinate 8,535 of CANKAT010000035.1, read as the reverse complement.
TTCATATCATCCATTTCTGGCCCTTCCTTTAAAGCTTTCCAGTCAAATTTTTCATCAAAAGGATCAAGTGCTTTTTGTGGATCAAAAATTCGGAGATCAACAGGAACAGCTTTGTATGGAGTAAAATCTGGAGTTTCAGTAAACATATCAGCCAGATCATTGGCAGCAGCATCGTATTGATTTAAGTAAGGTATTCCTAGAATATTCCAGAATGTTTTAAAGATGCTTCCAAAACTGGTGTGCGTATGACTTACATGATCTTTTCTGATATACGGCGATATGACCATTAATATACTCCGGTGTGCATCAACATGATCCACTCCATTTTGGGCATCATCTTCAGTAACTACAATCAGCATATTTTTCCAATAGGGGGTATGAGATAAAAATTCAACAACTCTTCCTAATGCCAGGTCATTATCAGCCATATAACTCTCCTTAAAAGGATAACCTGCTTTTGGACGCTCAGCAGCACCATGGTCATTGGGTAAGATAACAGTCAAAACTGAAGGCAATTTTTCTTTTCCTTTGCCCCATTTATCATTAAACTCATTTTCAAATACCGTAGCTCTAAATTGATCAGGTATTGCCATATTATAGGTGGGGTAGGAATAGGAGGTTTTAGAAAACAATGATTTTGGCATCGGGTAATTCGCTATATGTTTGATTCCCCCGTATTTATAATGGTCTTTATAATCACCTGGTTCAAACATAACTCCAAAACCAAAATTGAAATAGTTAATCTGATTTCTAGCCAAATGATCCCACATTGATCCGGCTTCATTATAATCTTCCGGAAAAATTGCACCCGCCGATCCATTAATTCCTAAATTACCGGGCGCATTGGAGTCTTTATTATACGATCGATTATCTCCATAACCTGCCGGAGTAGTAGCCTCAACCCATTGATTAGGGTAAGTGTTAACTAGCCATCTGTGCCCATCTGCAGATACATCAGCATCTACATAAAAGTTATCGCTGATTGCAAAGTTTCTAGCAAGTTTTTGGTGATTAGGCATAATGTTTGCATTCTCAATTCGAATGTTTTTGTCTGTGTTACTAAACGTTACCCGCTTCCCATATCTTGAAATAGTAGAGTCGCCATTTCCTTTTAATACCTGACCAAAAACTTCATCATAAGTACGGTTCTCCTTAGAAATGAATACAATATGTTTTATGGGTGATTCTTTTTGTCCCGGATAAAGAGGGACTGGATTTTTCTTTCGCCAATCAAAAGTTGGATCAAATTCATCTTTGATCAGAAAATTATTTGCGATGACTTGTTTGGTCGTATTCAACAATTCATTATCTGCAGGAATATCTGTAACCTGTACATTCCCATGCATCAAGCTACCAATATAACTTCCTGCCAAACCTTCTTTAAATGTTAAGCCCCCATTGGGGCCACTTCCAAAACCTTTGGCGTTGGCTATGATGAGCTTTTTACCGTCTGGCGATACTTTTAGTTTTGCCGGAAACCATCCTGTTGGAATATGGCCGATTACTTTCAGTGTAGGCACATCAATTACAGCAACTGCATTAATTCCAGATTCTGCAACATATACTCGTTTCTCATCCGGTGAAACCGCCAAACCAAATGGAATGATTCCTCTTAATTTTGTTAGTTTTTCTTCGGTATTTAATTTGATATGTGTGATTATTTTTTGATTACGATTATCCAAAACGGTGATGTTATCATTGTTTCCATTACTGATAAATACATAATTGCCTGCGCTAACAATAGAATTCGGGCTTGATCCACCCACTGCCGGAACACCATCAACTAGTTGACCCACAAGGTTACCTGTCTTAGTTTTTGAGAATACTTTTGGTTTCAATGGATTATTAACCTGTACAGCCCAAACTGAAAATGATTCGGGTGCATTCACAGGGCCTAGTCCTTTAACCTGAATAGAATCATTTTCAAATCCTTTTTCTGCCTCCGGTGTATTATATGCAAAGGCTGGTTTATCTACTGATGTATTTTGCCAGATACCCTTAACTTTTCGTTTAATATAACTGTACTCATACATTCCAACATTGGCTACATAAACGGTATTTCCATCTTTTGAGAGCGTAATGCCAAAAGGATATCTTCCTACAGGGCAAGATGATATTAGTTTATTCAGTTTTGTGTCTATACAGATCATCCTGAAACCGATCTGATCCACAGCATAAAGAAAACGTCCATCCTTGCTCAAAACCATATCTCCAATAAATCCATGCGAATAATCAAATTGATCGCTTTTAGATCTGCAGTCAATAGACCCTAGTGCCAATCCGGTTTCTATTTCAAATTTGTAAACTTTATTGGCCTGTCCTCCAGCTACATAAACAATTTTATTATCAGGCGATATCGCCAATCCCATAAACACCGACTCAATGATTCCTTTATCTCCTTTTGGAGATTCTGGAACCTGCATGATCTTTGGATTTGCGGATTGAATATTTTTTAAGATGCTGATTGAAAGTGGACTTGTACCTGAATTTGCTGTGATAGCAATATTTCCATCATTGCTGATTGCAAGTCCGTAGGGGTGGGGTGCAACCTGATGTGTTTTACCAGAAGGACTAATGATTCGTCCATTTGGAAGAATGCTTTGTCCGTTTTTGCGGATCATAACATATTCATCACCAGCAGGCGCTGAAATTATAGTTTTAGGAACAACCTGAGAATAACAGGTTAAAGAAATTAGACTAAGAATACTAATGCCTACGATTTTTTTCATATTGAATAACTAGCTATCATGCTGATGAAAATTGTTTTCGAAATTGAATTTTTAAACACAAAGAATTGCATTTTGATCCATAAACATATTAAATTCAGGTTATCAGATTATTTATTTTTGAACTAAATCCGAATGGTAATTTTAAAAATCAGATAGTTCTTAATCCGATCTTCGGATACGCGCAAGATATTGATCCATATCATCTTCATAGATCATTTCACACTCCCAGCCTGATTTTTCTGCTAGTTGTTGTAGCATTAAGAAATCAACATAAAGCCATTTAAACCATTCGCCTTTTACAGACTGATATTCATATTGATATGAAATTTCACCATAATAATTACTGGCTATAAAATCGTCAGATTTGTACAAATATGCAATATCAGATGAATCAAATAGTACTTGTCCGCCAGGTAATAAAAGTCGTTTTAAATAATCCAAAAAATTAGTTAGTCCTTTGATATCGCCACAAAGACCAATTCCATTCATTAACATTAATATGGTGTCAAATTGTTCGGATTCAAATTCTAGGATATCTGCATTAATCACCTTTTTTACCCCTCTTCTGCGCATGATATCACAGGCAGATTCTGATATTTCGATTGCTGTAACATCCAGGCCCTGCTCTTGTAAGATTAAAGCATGGCTTCCCACACCGGCTCCTATATCCAAAGTGTTGCCTTTACAAAGTTCTAAGGCAATAGATTCCAATTCTGTCAATGCATTCTTTGTTCTATAAAAAATATCTACAGGCATATCCTCAGGCATTCCATAACTATTATGCAACCATAATTTGCCTTTTTGTCTTCCCTGATAATGATCCTTTAAAACTTTTCCAAAAACATCCATTATTTTATTGAGTATATCTAAAAAATATAGTGCAGATTTAAAGCTGCTTAATAATTTTTGATGCTAATTTTACTAAAATACAGCTTATGATAAGATTATTCTTAATTTCTGATTAAAGTCTAAATATATTAATCATAGACAAAATAGTTTTAAGACTATACTAATATTATTAGTATATTGCGAGTTCGTTTTTGACCTATAGGTTACATTTATAAATTAAAATTATGTCAACAGAAGTAAAATGCCCTTCATGTGGCCATTCATTTCCTCTAGAAGAAGCAATTGGCAAGGAATATGAGCAGGAGTTACGTGATAAAATGATCACCTGGCAAAAAAAGAAGGACGAAGAATTTCAGAAAAAAGAAGAGGAGTTTAAGATCCAGCAAAAGGATCTTGCCTTGAAATATGAACAACAATTTGCTCAAGAGAAGCTTCAACTTGAAGAAGGTGTCAGAAAAAGTATTGCCTCAGATTTTGAGAATAAATTAACTTTCTTAGAAAACACAAATAAGGAAAATCAGGAAAAATTAAAACTTGCCGGTCAGAAAGAGCTAGATTTTATCAAAAAAGAGCAGGATCTCAAAATCAGAGCTGAGGAGATGGAGCTTGAGATTCAGCGGAAAATGCAGGCCGAACGCAACCAGATTGTGGATCAGATAAAAAAGCAGGAAATTGAAAAAAATCTATTAAAGGAAACAGAACACCAGTTAAGGGTTAAGGAGCTAGAAAAGCAATTGGAAGATCAGAAAAAGCTAGCAGATGAAATGAGACGTAAAGCTGAACAAGGCTCCATGCAATTGCAGGGAGAGGTTCAAGAATTAATACTGGAAGAATTGTTAAAGAGTACATTTCCTTTTGATACCATTGGAGAAGTAGGCAAAGGTGTTCGTGGTGCAGATTGTATCCAAACGGTAAGAAATAAATCTGGTCAGGATTGTGGCAGAATTATTTATGAAAGTAAGCGAACCAAAGATTTTTCAAACGAGTGGATAGATAAGCTAAAGAAAGATATGCGTGGAGCTGGGATTGATGTGGCGGTGATCGTTACTCAAAGTTATCCCAAGGGTATGAATTGTTTTGGTGAAAAAGATGGGGTATGGATCTGCTCTTTTGAGGAGGTTAAGGCCGTGGCTTTCGTTTTAAGAGATGGTATTATTCGACTTTCTAATGCTACTAAATCGCAAGAGAATAGAGGCGACAAAATGCATATGTTATATGATTACCTTACAGGAGCAGAGTTTTCAGAGCAATGGAAAGCTATTCGCGAAGGTTATATGAGTATGCGTTTGTCTATTCACAAAGAACGCGATGCTATGGAGAAAATGTGGAAGATGCGTGAAAAGCAGTTGGATAAAGTTTTATTAAATGCATCAAGCATTAAAGGCTCAATTGAAGGCATTGCAGGTGCAGATACGATCTCTTTAAGCTTAATTGATGAGGAAGATGATCCTTTGTTATTGGAGTAGGATCTATTTTATTAGTATTATTTAGAGGTTTTTTGTCAGATAGGTTTGAATATCTCAATACTCAATACTCTGGTAATCAGTTATCAGTTATCTGTTGTCTGTTGTCTGTTGTCTGAGGAAGGAGGTATGAAGTCTGAAGTCTGAGATATGAGGTCTGAAGTCTGAGATATGAGATATGAGGTCTGAGGTGCTGTTTTGAAATGAAGCAGAATCTATCTAAATACTAAATACTAAATACTCATTACTTATTACTTATTACTTATTACTTATTACTTATTACTTATTACTCAATACTCAATACTATCTGCTACCTTTGCATTTCAATATTAAAAATCTGTTTGCATGGTGTTGTTAGAGAAATTGAAGCTGAGTAAGCCATTGGTCAGAGCTATGACTGATGCAGGTTACCTGGGTCCTAAAGATATTCAACTTAAGACCATGTCTCGTATTCTGGGAGCTCAGGATGTTATTGCCATTGCACCTCAGGGGTCGGGTAAAACAAGTACGTACGTTTTAGGGTCATTGATGCGATTAAAATATGGCTTTGAAGAAGCACCCAGAGCTTTGGTGCTTGTTCCGGATAAAGAGCATGTTTTAGCAGTAATTGAACGATATGAACTTTTAAATAAAAATCAAACTATTCGTATTGTAGGATTATATCCTGAAGGAGGAATGGAATCGCAAATGAATGCTCTTGCTGATGGTGCTGATATTGTAGTTGCTACCCCAGATCGTGCAAGGGCAATCTATTTAAAATTGGGCCTGAATCTGAATAAGATCATGATGTTCATTGTAGATGATGCTGCAGAAATAGTGAAACGTGGTATGCAATTACCTGTTGCTGAACTTGCTAGGAGTATTGTTAAATGTCAGCATTTAATTTTTACCGATGTTTTTCATGATAAACTGAATCTTTTAACCAGTCAGTTTATGAACCAGGCAACAACTTTTGAAATTGATGACCTTGGAGAGCAAAAGCTGGAAACCATCCAACAGATTCTTTACAAGGTTCCTGATTTTAAAACTAAGGTCAACCTGCTCAACCTTTTATTGAAAGACAAAGAGGTATTTACTAAGGTGCTTGTATTTGTTAATACCAGGCTTACTGCCGAAAAGGTATTTAAAAGCCTGTTTAAGTACCTTGATAAAGAAATATCAATTTATAAACCATTGTTTTTCGATCATCCTGGTTTTGACCTGATCGATGATTTTAGGCATTCTGAGGATACAAGAATTTTACTTATAGCAGATGATCTTAAAGAATCATTTGACTTAAATGATATCCCATTCATTTTCCATTTAGAGATGCCGATTGAAATGGAAAGTTTTATTGGCCGGATCGTAAAGAGCACTTCTACTGAGAGTAGCGATGCGCTTGCTATTAGTTTTGCAACTGATCTGGAACTTTCTATGGTGAAAAAGATTGAGCAGGCTATTGGCCTCCCAATTCCACTGGCTGAATTACCCCAAGATCTTGTGATCGAAAAGGACAAACCAAAAAAGACTCTTAAAACTGAAGTTCAAGACACTGAATCAGGTTCAGCATTTCACGCTAAAAAGCAGAGCAACATGAAGGATTATAATTACAGCTCAAAAGAAAAGGCAAAAATGAAATTCAAAAATAGATAGTCGTAATTTTATTGGAATAATGAAACGAACGATATTTTCTTTTTTAATAGTCTTGACAGCCAGTTTTTTTTCTGAAGTTAGAGCTTCTCATCCACCAAAAAGAATTCTACTTTTTTATAAAACTGCAGCATATAAACATTTGTCAATACCATCTGGAATAGCAGCCATAGTCAAATTAGGTGATGAAAATAAGTTTCAAGTTGATACCAGTTCAAACGCTTCTGTATTTACTAAAGAATCTCTAAAAAAGTATCATGCAGTTGTTTTTTTAAGTACATCGGGCGATATGCTGGATAGTATTCAACAGTTAAATTTTGAAAATTATATTCATTCTGGTGGTGGTTTTATGGGGATTCATGGTGCTTCAGCTGGAGAGTATGCCTGGCCTTGGTACGGTAAACTGCTTGGTGCAGTTTTTAATGGACATCCTGTACAGCAGCAGGCAGTATTTAAGGTTATTGATTCAAAACACCCTTCTACCCAACATATTCCATTATTTTGGACTATAAAAGAAGAACTGTATAATTTCAAAAATATCAATCCTGATATTCATGTATTATTAACAGTGGATGAGTCAAGTTACAAAGGTGGTACCAATGGAGCATATCATCCTATGGCCTGGTATCATAAATTTGAAGGCGGAAGAGCATTCTATACGGCTTTAGGTCATGCCGATGATAAATATATAGAACCTATTTTTTTGCAGCATATCCTTAAAGGTATTCGATATGCTATGGGCAGATAATTCAATTTTATTTACGAGTTAAATGAAGGATATTTGACCAATATTCCTTCGTCAGAATTCAAGAAGAAAGTATACTTGTCATTAATAATTAACATGAATGAATAAGCGTAAAATTGCAATAGCTATAACAGGGGCAAGTGGTTCTATATATGCCAAAATTTTATTTGATAAATTAACACTATTGAAAGATCAGATCGCTGATCTAGGAATCGTTATGTCTGATAATGCTAAAGATGTTTGGAACCATGAACTTGGTAATCACTCCTTTAACGGATATGGATTCAAGTTTTTCGACAAAAGAGATTTTACCGCACCCTTTGCATCGGGTTCTGCTGGTTTTGATACGCTGATCGTTTGTCCATGCTCTATGGGTACATTAGGTCGAATTGCTGGTGGTATTTCGGATGACTTGATTAGCCGTGCTGCCGATGTAGTTTTAAAGGAAAGACGAAAACTAATCTTGGTGGTAAGAGAAAGCCCTTATAATTTGATCCATATTAATAATATGAAGACAGTTACTGAAGCTGGCGGTATAATTTGTCCGGCAACTCCTTCATTTTACAGTTTACCTCAAAGTATTGAAGAAGTAGCTGAAACAGTTGTGAACAGAGTGATAGATCTGGCTGGTTTTAATCATGCTTCGTATCGCTGGGGAGATCAATAATAATATACCTGATTCAATTGCAGATATGTTGTATTAAGCATTTCAGGCACATTTCTTATCTTTGCCAATATCATGAGTAAAAAGGTAGCATTTTATACACTGGGCTGTAAGCTCAACTTTTCTGAAAGCTCAGCAATTGGACGGCAGTTTAATGATGCTGGCTTTGAAACTGTAGCCTTTACAGATCAGGCAGATGTATATCTTATTAATACCTGCTCTGTTACGGATCATGCCGATAAAAAATGCCGAAAAGTAGTAAAAGAAGCATTGAGGCATTCTCCAAATGCCTATATCGCTGTGGTTGGCTGCTATGCTCAGCTGAAGCCTAAAGAAATCTCTGAAATTCCTGGTGTTGATATTGTACTCGGTGCCGCAGAAAAATTCATGATCATCGAGTAGATTACTGACCTAACTAAACAGGAAAAAACTCTGATATTTAATCAGGATATTTCA
>CANKAT010000034.1 GCA_947479815.1 Sphingobacteriaceae bacterium | reverse complement strand
TATAATTAAAGCGATAATTTATTTTACTTGACGAATCAATCCTGCAATCGCATTCAAATCATAGACAATCTTACCATCTCTAATGGTCATTTCACATTCAAACTTTTGTTTGCCCCAATATTTATTTCCTGCAACATCTCTGAAACCGAAATTTCCATTACGCATACTTAAAATCGCAATATCAGCTACTGAACCTTCAGACAGATTACCAAGTTCTTCTCTCTTGATTACCTGAGCAGGTGTCCAGGTACTTGCTTTGATGAGTTCAGGGATTTTCATACCCATGGAAAGGAAAATAGATAAAACGTTCATTTGGTCTTTCATGGCTCCATTTACACTGCCCTGATGAAGATCAGTGCCCATCGTATTTGGATAAAATCCTGCTTTTAAGGCAGGCAAGGCCTGATTAAAATTGAAACTGCCGCCGCCAAAGCCAACATCGAATACAATTCCCTTTTTCTGAGCTTCTAGAACAAATGGTTTTAACTTGCGGGTTTTCAAATCTACAATTGGATCTACCACTCCCCTTGAAGATTGTATAAAGGTGTGTGTATAAATATCTCCAGGGCGGAGATACTTTGTAAATAGTTCTTCAATTGAAAAATAAAGGCTGTTCAGATCAATCATTACAGGCATATTGGCAAATTTTCCGGCATCAACACCTCGCTGAACCGGGGTCCATTCTGAACCTGTAAAATGGGCAACCTTAAACCCCACGATATCTTTTTTATGAGCAAGGGCCGTATCTGCAGTTCTTCTTGCATCCATATCACTCACATTTTGCTCATATTGCTCTATTCCTCTCATCCCCTCTCCAACAATATTTAGCAAAGACAGGACTCTAGTTTTTGAAACATCAATGATATTTTTTTTAAATGTCCCGAATGATCTCCAACCGGCACCTCCAGCATCAACCACTGTAGTTACTCCTGAACGAAACGTAGATTGATCAGGAAGTACTGCAACTGTTCCTCCACTTAAATAACTATCCGGATCAAAACCATAAAAAACATGGGCATGAATATCAATCAGCCCTGGTGTAACGTACATGCCCTCTGCATGAATAACCTGTTGAGCCATTAACGTATCAATATTCTTTGCAACACGAACAATCTTATTATTCTGAATTGCAATATCCATCACTTCATCAATAGTGTTTTTTGCATCGATTACGTGCCCACCCTTAATCAACAAGCGATAAGGCAATTGTGCCTGAACAGTAACAGAGAAAGATATCAAAACTGAAAAGAAAAATAATTTTTTGAGGCTCATATAAATACGCTAGGTCTTAAACTGATGCTTTAATTAATTCTTCAGTAAATCTTTTGGCCACAATCTTTTCCTCGCCAGTCTGCATCATCCAAACAGACAGTATCATGGCATCATTAATGCTTTTTGGAGCTTCAATAGAGGGTTCACCATTTCTAAGATTGAGAGTCATCTCTTTGGTGCTTAGCTTTATTAGCGATTGGTCCCAAGATATTCTCAAGGTAGGAGTTACATTGGCTATTGGTGGGACAAAGATCTCAGCTTGAACACCTTTCACTTTTTTTACTGCATTTAAAATAACATGGGCACGATCTTCCCACATTTTCCATTCCTTACCTTGATCAAGATTGATGAAGCGATCTAATGCCGCATACATACCAAACACCTCTTCCTTATTAACCTTCATTCCGCGACCAATATTATTTCCTCCTGGAGGAGCACTCAAACGGGCGGCTGCAATAATTTCTTTTCTTCCCATCAAAATTCCGGCACTCTGCGGACCGCGAATAGCTTTTCCTCCTGAAACACAAACCACGTCATAGCCCATATCATTGAATTTCCAAAGATTCTCAACAGGTGGAACATCGGCAGCAATATCAACCATTGCAGGAATTTTATGTTTTTTTGATAAAGAAAGCCACTGATCATGTCCTATTTTGCCCCATGGAGCTGCTTCATTGTAGAACCAGGTCATAGCAGTTTTAGAATTGACAGCCTTCTCGAATTCTTCCGCAGTTTCAACGAAAATTCGCTTTATTCCGGTATTACTTAAGGCATGGTCATAAGAACCGCTATGTGTTTTCTGCAAAATCACTTCATTCCGTTCAAAATCAGTAACATCTGGCAACTTGGCTACTTTGATCTTGTCCATTCCAGTGAGGATCCCAGCAGTTCCCAACACCAATGCCGACCAACAACCAGAAGTAACCATAGCAGATTCAGCATGACACATGGCTGCGATCTTTTCGCCAACTTTATCCTGTAGGTCATTATACAAAACATATTTTCTTGAAGCCCCATTTATTGCTTCTATTACCTCATCAGCCATCAAAGAAGCAGTATGGGTGGTATAAACACCATAGGCATTGATAAATGTTCTTAAACCTAATTCCTTAATCAGGTCTCTCTTAACAATAGAGCTTGCAGCACTTGCAGTAGTTAATGGAACAGTAGTTAGACCTCCTGCCAAGGGTGCTACAGATAAATATTTAATCAGTTCTCTACGTTTCATGATACCATTTTATACTAGTGGGACTAATTTTTTGAAAGCAAGGATGCAGAAGATTTATCCAGAAAGAATAAACAATTAGCATGTGTCTGTAAAATACTCGCAGGATCATTATTACTTACCTTATTCTCCAATGTATTTTTAACAGCCTCAGCTTTCCTGCTATCCGGAACGGAACAAATAATCAATTTTGATTTGCAAATCTGTTTGATTGACATACTTATTGCCTTCTTCGGAACTTCAGATAATGAGGGAAACCATCCTTCATTAAACTGTTGCAAACGACATTTTTCATCCAGATCTACAACAATATAAGGTGAGAGTGTATCAAAATCAGCAGGAGGATCATTGAAAGCTAGATGCCCATTTTCGCCAATTCCAACGAATGCCACATCAATTGGGTGATCGGTAATGATCTGATTTAAACGCTTACATTCTCCTTCAGGATCTGTTTCACCATTAACCAGATAACTGGCTTTAAGCGGACTTACCAAATTTAAAAACCGTTCATTCAGGTATTTCCTGAAACTTGCAGGTGCTGTTTCAGGAAGGCCGATATATTCATCAAGATGAAACATCACCACCTTTGACCAATCTATAGTTGTATTTTCAACTAAGTTCTTTAACGTTTCAAACTGACTTGCACCAGTAGCAAGAATAACATTAGCCTGTCCTTTCTCTTTAATTGCATTAATTATTCCCTCTACAGCAGCAGCAGCAGACACTTTTCCTAATTCGACAGGATTATCGGATATATTTATATTCATAAATTATTAATTATTAATCAATTGCTATTTAGCTCAATTTCAATTAGCTGAGCGCTTATTTACGTGCAGTTACCGTGATCTCAATTCTTGCAGGGCCAATCAGACTTTTAATTCCCATAATTGAACGCGTTGGACGTGGCTCATCAAAATAGGTGCGATAAACAACATTCATCCGCTCAAAAAGCTCCATATCTGTAAGATATACCTGAACAGAAACAACATCTTTATAATCCATATCTGCTTCCTTTAAAATTACACCGATCTTGTCTAGTGCCTGCTTAACTTCGGTCTCAAATTCTTCAGGAATAACACCGGTTTTTGGATCTTCACCGCTAAATCCTGCTACATAAAGTGTACCATCAACCAGAATTCCGGGTGTGAATGGCAATCCACGGTTATATCCTTCTGGCATAATATTTTTCCGTTCAGCGCTAACATTTTTCGATTCGCTTGTCAAATTGCCTACGCAGGAAGTTAATCCAAAAACGAGCAAAGAACCAATTAAGATGGTTGATTTCATTTTTTTATGTTTGATTTTTGATGGGTTAAACTAATGTACTAATAAATATACTAAGCCCTTATTGTGAATAAGGAATCATTATGGCATTGTTACATTTCTTAATTTACTGACCTCAACGGCACTCACTGCACTGGCCTTATTTCCAAAACTTTGTCGGATATAGGTTGATATAGATGCAATTGCATGATCATCCAATATTTTGGCATGGGCAGGCATTAAACCTTGCCAAGATTGTCCATTCACTTTAATTTCACCTTCAAGGCCATTTAGAATAGCATTGATCAGCCTGGTTTTATCTCCTATCACCCAATCTGATCCGGCAAGCGGAGGAAATCTGCTATCGTCTCCCTTTCCATTACTTTGATGGCAACTTGCACAATAAGTAGTATATAAAATGCTCCCAGCCAACCGATCTCCTCGTTGCAGATTATCTTTGACAACATCCGGTGTTTTGATATAAGACCTCTGCTTACGAAGCTCCATCTTTGCCAGCTGCGGGTCACCAAATTTGTTTTTATCTCCTTTATACATAACCCTCCAAATCTTTCCTTTGTTTGATTCTGAAATGTATAATGAGCCATCCGGACCGGTTGAAAGCCCCATAGGCCTATAAACGGCATCACTTGTATTCACAACTGTATCAACACCGGTAAAACCATCTGCAAATACCTCCATTTTACCATTGGGTTGCCCGTTTTCAAAAGGAACAAAGCAAACAATATAACCGGCCTGTGGATAGGGCGAGCGGTCGGTAGAACCATGAAAAGCAACGAAAGCACCCTTTTTATACCGATCTGGAAACTGATTACCCTGATAAAATAAAACATCCATTGGTGCCCAGTGTCCAGGAAAACCAATAACCGGCACATCGAAGTTGGCTGCTCTACCAATTATTTTACCATCTCCACCATAACCAGGCTGCAGCATATTCTTTTTCAGTAACTGATCATAATAAGCATAAGGCCATCCAAAATCTGAACCTTCAGTAACCTTCAGCAAAGGCTCTGACGGAAGAACCGCAGCTTGCCATGCCGTATATAGGTCGGGATAAAGGGTACGAAAATTATCAATTCCATTCATCACAGCATATAAATGGTCATCCGCATTGTTCCATGTCATACCTACCACACTCCGGATACCCGTAGCATATTTATACCCATCCTTTTGTGTTTGACCAATTTTATTGGCATCAAAACGCCAAATTCCGGCATGATCAATTCGTTCTGGTGAAGGATCTAAACCTTTACCACCCGGTATTCCGGTTGGGCCGTATTTAGACATATCCTGTCCGGCATCTGATGGTGAACCAAAAGGAACATACATCAATCCCTTTTTATCAAAGGCCAATGGTTTGGTGGTATGCCAGTTCTTTGCAACATGAGGGTCAAGATCAGTAAGTATAACCTCTGTTTTACTGTCAGGAACCAATTGTCCACGCCTTAATTTATTTCTTAATACCTGATTTACAGTACTTGTATATAGGTAACCATTGTGAATGGTCACACCCACAGCAGAGCTGCCTATATCCGTATAATCTCCAAAATAAACGATCGAATCTGCCCGGCCATCCTTATTGGAATCACGTAAAGCCACTGTACCTCCAGATCCCTTCATGGCACGGTTATACGTCAACTTGACATAGATATCTCCATTCGCATTCACCGTAAGATGTCTGGCCTTACCAATACTGTCAACCACTACCAGTGCCTCAAAATTATCTGGTAAAAATAGGCCTCCATTGTCAAATGAGGCTTTGGGTAAGGTGGTAGATATCTTTGAACAGGAATAAACCAATACCATGATCAAGACCAGAACAAGCTTTAATCTAGTGATCTCTGCCTTGAAAAATGCTGAAATAGTTTGATAAAAAATCATTTGATATATCTGTTTTAATATTTCAAGCTCTAAAAACTATCTACCCAGGTATTTTATTAATAAACTCATATTCTTCTCATATTCCCTGGTTGAAATATACTGCTGCTCAGAAGCATCAACTATACCTTTACCATTCTCATCACTCAATTTAGCTGTATTCATTTCCTTACCATCTACTGAAACGGAATAGGGTCTGCTTATTTGAATATGCTTCACTAGCCAGCGGTCCTGATCCAGCGATTTAATAACAGAATTAATTAATGATTCATTTGGGATAGTTTTAATTGCTGAACCTATTAGTACTTGTTTTTGAGGTAAACCTTCCACAATACTCACCTTTAAAGGCGAATTCTTAATAGCTTGATCAGCAGAAAGTGAACTGACTCTTTTATACTCATCTTTCAGATGCTGAATATTTACATTGGCTTTACCTCCATAATGGGCCAGAAGATTTTTGTCGTCGTAATCAACCCAATAATGACCCTCACTCACGCCATTACCTTTTCGATGTGCATAAAGTCCCTTATTGGTCCCAATTTCAATGAATGTAGCATGGGTACGTGTTCCTCCTTCACTTTTATCAGGAGGCAGCACGGTACTTTCAAGCCATTTTATCGCATCCGGAATGCGGGCAAGGAATTTACTATCACCTGTTAACTGGTAGTATTTTAACAATAATAGTGCATTGGTATATGTAAATCCAGGCATTAATGCCGCTGGCTCATAACTACGTGCATAAGTGGGCTGAAGTTCCATATTGTATTGCTGCCCCCATCCTCCCTGCGGATTTCCCTGCTGAGTAATCAGATAAAAATGCATGCCCCTTCTGATTGGATCCAGAAAACGCTCTTCTCCGAGTGTAGCATAACACTGAATAAGAAAATCAATATTTCCAGAGATTACCTCATCGTTGAACGTGTAAAAGGATGTATAGTCTTCTTTCCCATTCTTGGGATGGTTATTCTTTAAAGGATATCGCTGAGGCCATCCTCCAAGAGGATACTGACTGTCAATAATTAGCTGAATTGCTTTTTCCAAAGCAGGTTTATACTTGATATCCAATTTTTGCAGATAGATCCTCAACAGGAAATTTGCTGGTCCTGAAGTATTGGAATCATCAAAAGTGGTATTGTTATAGTAATAATAATATTCTTCAAAACCCCATGCATTTTTACCTATTGTATTATACCATTGTTTTAAAGAACGATCACCAGCAAAGTCGATCATGTAATTCCATCCACCCTCAGGACGCTGCCCCCAGATCAGTGCAGAGGCTACTTTATCTGCAGCTTCATAGTAATATTCATTTCCTGTTGCATTATAGGCATCCAGAAAAATATTTCCCATGCTCACTGTTCCTGGATCCTGAACCCATATCTGAGTCTGATATCCTTCCAGTTCTCCCCAGCGACGCGAAAAATCTGGCAAATAATGGGCAACATATCCACCATTAGTACTTGCCTTTTCAACCATAAATTTAGTAGCTCGAAGCATGGCATTGCGAACATCCTCATTTAGATTTTTAGGCTGTGCAAAACTAGTAGAGCCTAATAACAATAAAAACGAAAGAGTACCAACAATAGATTTGAAAGTTGCCATAATAAATTCTTTAATAGTTTACAATATTCCTGACTTTTTCAATCTGCTCATTTGTTAGAATAAGCTTTCCTGCTGCAGCATTTGATTCAAGCTGTTTAACACTTGAAGAAGATGGAATAATTGGTCCCATTCCCTTCATTGTTAACATATAGGCCATAACAAGCTGACTAAGTTCAACTCCCATTTCGTTTGAAATAGAGGCAAGAGCATGTAGTTTAGCCATGTTTTCTGGACTAGTCTTCGATTTCAGATCTCCTTCATCGAACAATCGATCGCCAGGACCCGCTACAATCGGATTTAAATACCTGTTGGTTAGAAGCCCCCTTGCCATTGGGCTCCAACCTATAAATGAGATTCCTTGTTCAGAAGCATAATCCAAAACCCCTTTATCTTCTGCTGATTCGCCATCTAACAAGTCAAACTGATTCTGCACTGCAAGGATTCGGCTTCTGACAGTGAGTTGAGACTGAACATTCTGATAGGTTTTGAGAATATCCACACTGGCATTTGAAACAGCAAAATAACGTATAAGGTCCTGTTTCACAAGATCTTCAATAGCTTCAAGGCTTTCTTCAGGAGGTGTAATTCCATCAAATCTGTGAAAATAAAGCAGGTCTATATGATCAATTTGAAGCCTTTCGAGACTTGCATATACAGATTCCATGATATTTCCTCTTGAAATCCCACAATGATTCGGACTTAAGCCATCCATTGTGCCAGCCATTTTTGTAGCAAGCACTACGTTCCGCCTTTGGTCAGGATTGTTTTTAAACCATTTCCCTATAATACGTTCACTATTGCCTGATGCATTATTGTAGCGATTTGCAGTATCCCAGAAAGTAACACCCAAATCAATGGCTCGGTCAAGAATACTCAATGAATTCTTTTCATCAATGCGTGAATCGTCACCGCTTTCAGGATAACCCATTTTCCAGGTACCCAAACCTATATTTGACACCTTAAGACCAGATCTGCCCAAGGTACGATAAGGCATATCATTGAAAGAATTGACAACAAACGGAGCATTGTAAAATGCCTGACCAGGATATTCTGTTTTACTCATCTGAGAATTATTAGCTTATGTTTTTTCCGTTTCCGGAGAATATATTTTTTTTAAAAATGGGGTAATCTGCAAAAACAGATTCAGTATTTATTACGAAAAAATTCCAGAAGGCTTTTCTCCTCTTTTCAAAATCCTATCTATTGCCAGTATAGATACCATCAACTGACGCGGATAATGATAATGCTCAGCACGAACACTGGTATGCTTTTCCATTTTCCTGTCACCGCTATCAACAACAAAGGCATATTCAGATCGTACATATTTTTCTCTAATATAGGCTTCTGTCTTGGCAAAACAATTTAAAGCCCATTCATCACCAGTATGCTCAATCAGGATCAATGCTCCTATGAGGATCTCCTCCTGTAACCAGCGCACCTTATTTAAGGTCCAGGTATTCGTACTGACATTTTCCAAAACATGAAAATGACCACCATAGATATCATCCCAAGCTATATCCACATGTCTTTTAAACTCTGCCGAGGCTCTTTTAAACAATTTTGCATCCTTAATTAGCACTGCGTAATTCATAACAAAGGCTAAAGTTTCACACCCATGACCAATATCACCATACTGTGAGGCTACAGGATCAGTGAGCAGACTCATATCATGAGCCAATGCTTCATTTAACAATTTAAATTCAGGGTTTAGGTGATGATTCATAATTGCATCCACACAACGATCGGCCAGAGCTCTGATTTCTGTATCAGGATACTGACGCAACATTTGTGTAGAAAGGCTTAATAATATCATCCAATGGCCCAGAATACGCGGCCCGGCAAGTCTGGTTTCTGCCTTATATGCATAAGTAAAATCAGGACGATCATAACGTTCTACAGCTTTAAGAATAATATCTTTAGCCTGATCGAAATACCGCTTATCACCAAGCGCCTTCGAATATTCAGCTAAGCCTTCGGCAACAAATAGATTGCCATAAATGTCGCCTTCAACATTTCCTATCGGAACACCTTCTTTGGTAAATGAGGAGATATAATAGCTTCCATCCTTTGGTAATAATTTTAAAATGAAATTCTTTGATTGAGTAGCTATTTCAAGATATCGGGGTTTTTTTTCAATAGTATTATAAAGAAATGAAAACATCCAAATACCTCTACCTTCAAACCAAGCACGTTTAGTAGTACTGATAAGCTTTCTGCTCCGGATATCAATAGAACACATAAATCCACCTAATTCATGATCAACTACATACTTATCCATATTAGGAATAAACTTCCCCAAAAGTGCTTCTATGTATGTATCACGAAGCTTTTTCAGGTTAAGTTCTGAGATCTTATTGATTTCGGCAGCATTTTCAATGTCTTTGGCAAGGGCATCAGTGCTTAATAAAGTTCCCCCAAATGAAACTGCACCTATCATTCCAAATCCAGCAACTGAATTCTTTCTTAAAAAATCTCTTCTTGAATATTCTTTATTCATTATAAATCAATTCTATTATACATTTTTTAAAATCATTAGAATTAGCCAAATAAATTTGATACCTGGCCATTGCGCTTTAACATACGATTAACCGCAAGAAGATTTAGCATCAAATGACGGGGATGATGATAATGTTCAGCCCTGTTCTTTGCATATTCCTTTAACTGCCTGTCGCCAGAAGAGCTCCAAAACAAATTGCCGGACACATCAAACTTCTGTTGAACGTAATCTAGTGTCTCCTTGAAACATCTCTGGGCCCAGCTATCTCCTGTATGCTCGGCAATAAATAAACTACCAATTAACACTTCTTCTTGCAGCCAAAGCACTTTATCTACTTTCCAGGTGTTATTTCCTACATGATCTAGCGCTCTAAAATAGCCCCCATAAACTTGATCATGAGCAACAAGTACATGTCTCTTAAATATTTCGGCAATTCGAGCAAATAGATCCTTATCCTTTCTTCGGGCGGCTTCAAACAAAAGCATCCAGCAAGTTTCAATTCCATGGCCGGTATAAGAAAAGTCTTTAAAAGAATTGGTAGGCCTGCTCATATCATGATTCAAAACCTCATTAAACAGCTTGTATTCAGGATTAAGATGGTGATTTAAACAGGCATCGAGACAACGATCTGCAACTTTTTGCATATCTGCATCTGGGCCGTCTTCCAAAATTTGTGTTGCAGCCCTAAGAAACACCATCCAATGTCCTAAAACCCTGGGAGCAGGAATCTTAGGAGCTTCAGGATTTAAATAAGCCACATAATAATCATAATCTGGACTATCGTAACGATCAAGGCATGATAGAATTATTTTCTTGGCGAGTGTAAAATATTGTTTTTCACCAGATGCTTTTGCAAATTCAGCTAGACCTTCAGCCACAAATAAACTACTGTAAATATCGCCAGGTCCACTCAACGGATTTCCCTCCCTGTCAAAGGAGGAAGTCCAGAAGCTATTATCTTTAGGCTGAAGCTTTAGTATAAAATCTTTGGATTTACGTGCAATCTCAAGATATTTCGGATTTTTACCGAAATGATTATAGAGAAAAGAATAGGTCCACATTCCTCTTCCCTCAAACCAGGCAGTTTTATTACTATTAACCTGCTTACCATTGGTTATGTCAACTGAACACATAAACCCTCCGTTCTGATGATCAATAACGAACTGATCCATGTGAGGGATGAAATCGTCGAACAAATCTGAATGATAACGATCCTGAAGCTTTTTCAGGCTCAGGTTTATTTCAATTGAAGTACTATTATGCTCAAGAGGAAAATTTAAATTTGAGTTTTTTTCAAATCCATAAGCCCCCAGGCTAAAACTCCCAATACCCGCTGCAAGCGAGCCACTCATGAATTGTCTCCTTTTCATTTTGATTTTTTTAGTTTCCTTAAAATTACAGACAGCTAATAATCAACCTGCACCTCATTCAATTCTGTCTTCGAAACTAAAAATACAATTATTTTGATATTAGCTATCTTATTTATCGTAAAATATTTGATTTAAAACCATTGGGTACGTAAACATAAAATATGAGTTCATTAAAATGATCATTACAGTTTTTTCGGAGTTAGGCACTGAAAAAATCTGGAAAGAATGTAACAATGCTGATTATTCAAGGAAAAAATAAAAGCGGAGACTATCTTTGATGCTTTAATAGCTAGAAAATTAGACTTTGAATGGTTTATTTTAATTAATAACCTGAGCAAGCCGATGTTGTAATATGAAAAGAATTTTCCTTGGGGTAATTTTGACTTTATGTTTTTTGCAAGGTTATTCTCAAGGCTTTAGCGTGAAAGGAAGCGTACTTGATTCGCAGGGCATTCCACTTACAGGAACTCTTATCAAATTAAAATCAGCAAATGACAGTATAGCTACATCAGCAGATATCAACGGTCTATTTTCTTTCAAAAATGTCAAATGGGCAGAATTTAACTTTTCAGCTGCTTTCATCGGTTTTGAAACCTTCAT
The DNA here is from genome assembly GCA_947479815.1 of Sphingobacteriaceae bacterium. Taxonomy (GTDB): domain Bacteria; phylum Bacteroidota; class Bacteroidia; order Sphingobacteriales; family Sphingobacteriaceae; genus Daejeonella. Next base: position 20,503 of record CANKAT010000034.1, on the reverse strand, counting down.
GAAAACGTACAAAATCACTGAAGGCAAAACACTTACTATCCCTCCAATCATCTTAAAAACGGCGTCTAATACCCTTAATGAAGTGGTAATCACAGGTATTACCGCCATCAAGGTAAGTGAAGATACCGTAACATTCAATGCTGCTGCATTCCCTGTAAGGCAAGGTGATGCCGTAGAAGAAATACTGAATAAACTACCTGGAGTTAAAGTTGATGCAGATGGTAATGTTACAACTCAGGGAGAACCAATTACAAAGATCAGGATCAATGGCAAAGACTTTTTTGGAACTGATGTAGCCACAGCTATTAAAAATTTACCTGCAGATATTGTGAAAAACCTGCAAATAATTGATGATTATGGAGACCATGCTAACTTAACAGGTATAAAAAGTGGCGAGGCTGAGAAGATCTTGAATATTACTATCCTGGAAGATAAAAAACGGGGCTATTCTGCACGAATTTCAGGTGGACTTGGGAACGATGACAGATACAATACGATACTCAGAGGCAACAACTTTAAGGGCGAACGTCAAGTCTCATTTGACGGAACGGTGAATAATATTAATATGCGGGGCGGGGCAAATAATGGAATAACGAGTACCAATTCTGCTAGTATGAATTACCGAAATGAATGGAGCAAAAAACTTTCTGCAGATGCCGGATTTAATTTCAACAATCGGAAAAATACCACGCTTACAAAAACCTATACCCAGAACTTCTTGTCAAATTATACTCGTCTTGAAAACTCTGTTTCCAATAATAAAAGTGATAACTACAGCAATGATTTCTCAGGTAACTTAACCTATAAACCTGATACTTTAAACTATTTAAAAATATCACCAAGATTTTCTTTTAACTCATCTGATGCAGATAATCAGGGAGTAATTGACATCAGCCAACCGAGTCTGAATACGCTCAGAAATAATTTATCAGGCACAAACTCATCCTCAGTAAATCTGGGAAACAATATCTATTATAACCATCGGTTTCATAAAAAAGGAAGAAACATGAGCCTGAGCTCAAACCTAAACTATTCAAATGGAGACAACTACAGGGAGGTATTGAATAATTACTTGATCAAACAAGCTGGTGTTGACTCTACTAGAATACAAAATCAATTAATTGCCAATACAAATAACAATTTTTCAACTTGGACAAATGCAACCTACATGGAGCCATTGTGGAAAAAATCATTTATCGAATTTAATTACAGTTATAGTCATTCAAATACAACTGCAGACCGTGCAACCAATGATATAGTTAATGGCATTCAAAAATTCAATACTGACCTGAGTAATAATTATGAATATCAATTCACAACCAACCGCTTAGGACTTAGCTATAGGTATATAGCAGAAAAATATAATTATACCTTAGGCTTTAACGCTCAACCGGCACTTTTAGAAGGTCAAAATTTAAGCAGAGGAATCAATACTCAAAATCGAACCTTTAATTTTATACCCTCTGCCCGAATGGTTTATAGATTTACCAAACAGCAGGCATTACATGTTAATTATTGGGGCCGAAATAACCAACCAAGTTTCCTTCAATTACAGCCCATTACAGACAATTCCAACCTCCAGAATACCCTTACTGGTAACCCAAATCTTAAACCTGAATTTGTACACACCATCAATGCCAAATACAATCAATCAGATTGGAACATGGGACATATTTTAAGTGCCAACCTGAACTATAATAAAACAGAGGATAAAATTGTAACCACAAAAGTTTTAATACCAAATACAGTTAACCAGGTAACCAGCTATACGAATACCGATGGTTTCTATTCATTAAGGGGAGATTATTCGTATGGAAAACCATTCGCTGAAAGAAAATACACCTTAACCTATTCAGGATCTGCCTACCTGAATAATAACGTGGCTTTCATCAATATGGATAAAAATATTGCTAAGAATTACATGATTAGGCAAGAGCTTGAATTTCAAATCGATATCAAGGAGGTGGTAGATTTTAGACTGGAGACTTCTTATGCGATCAATAAAACTGAATATTCACAGATAACTTTTAGTGACCGTCAAACAAATACGCTGAGGTTTCAGCTTAGGGGTAGAAATTACTTTTTCAAAGATCTGACTTTAGGATATGATTTCAGAAAAACAATCAATTCGGGTTTTGATAATGGGATCGTTAAGAATCCTGCCATTCTTCGATTATATACCGAATATCGTTTTTTAAAAGGCAATACTGGGTCTTTACGATTTGAGGGCAATGACCTACTGAATCAGGAAACAGGAATAACAAGAGATGTATTTGACAACATAATTGTTGACCGACAGATCAACCGATTAGGAAGATACTTTTTACTCACATTTACCTTGAGAATGAATAAATTCGGAGGTTCAACTATTAGTAAAAATTAAAATTGAGAACTTATAAAAATTGATGGGTATCAATAATTAATTCTCTAATAAAACCCCGTATTTAGTAGCCTTCATCATACTATAATAATCAAAAACCCGCTTAGAAATTGAACTAATTAGTGTAGATGGTGTTGCTGAAGTTTTATAATTTTCCATCACTGTTATCGCATAAGGCCTGTTCTTTAGATATACAATGGCCCATTCGGTAGATACCCCACCCATTCCACCTGTCTTAAATGCAATTTTTACATTCCCTGGAACTCCAGCAGCAATCTTACTATTCTCAATTGGATTCTTTTGAAGCATGGATACTATTTCATTTGATGTTGCAGCATCAATAAACTTTCCATCAAACAAAAGTTTTAAAATTTTAGCTGCTTCGGCCGGAGTAGAAATATTTTCCTCATTTCTTAAAGAGGCTGGCTGGTCAATCATCTTGCGTTGCAATCTGGTATTTGAAAACCCAAGCGCAAGCATTGTATTGGTAACATTTTTCATGCCAACAAGCTCTATTAGCATGTTAGTGGCTGAATTATCGCTTAGTCCAATCATCAACATACAATAATTCCGAATACTCAGATTAACCGGATCAGTCATTGCATTCAGGATTCCTGATCCTGCAACTGTGTTTGACGGCAGTAAGGGTTTAATGTCTGTCAGTGCAAACTTTTTTTCATGCGCTTGCTTATAAACTTCCATCAGAATTGGAATTTTTATAGCACTAGCCTGGGTAAATACCCCATCAGAATTGATACCAATCGTTTCTCCACTTGTTAAATCAATAGTCATCAAACCAGTTAATGAAGGTGAAGATGCGATGATTTCTTTCAAATCATTCTCAGTCTTTTGTTTTATTATTTCCCTTGCTGAAAACTGAGCAACAACAGTTAATTGAATAAAACAAAAACTAATTAAAAACAGTATTTTTTTCATATTGAACTAATGATAAATAGTTAGATTTTAAAAGCCTCAAAACTTCATTCCAGCTATATCTGGTTCATCTGGAACAAGTTTTTCTGAGATTAATTTTTCTGACCTTGAATCAGCCAGCTTACTTAATTTATTGAGAACCTTTTTGTATTTAATATCTCCAGCCAAATTAATTGTTTCCAATGGATCTTTATTAAGATCATATAATTCTGCAGGAGCATTAATAAGTCTGTAGCGAAAGTATTTATAGTGAGATGTTCGAATCCCTTCACTGGAAGGTATCTCGGGCAACTTCCAAAGGTGTTCAATCAGTATTGATTTTCTCCTAGAAGTTATATTGCCTCTTTTAATAAAAGGTTCGAGGTTTATCCCTTGATAATTTTTGGGCACTTGTAAACCTGCAAATTCAAGGATAGTTTTAGATACATCGATATTCAAAACCAGGGCATCAATACTTGAAGGATTAATTTTTCTAGGATCGTAAATAATTAGCGGAATACGGATTGAGGCATCATACATAAGCCATTTATCAGCCAGCTGGCGATCGCCAGTAAAATATCCATTATCACCCATAAGAATAATAATTGTGTTGTCTGCCAAACCCCTTTCTTTTAACAATTTTCGTAGCATCCCAATTTCATCATCAATTTCACTAATCATACGATAATATCCTTTTATACTATTTTGGTATTTTTCAGGGGTATCAAACCTCCATTTCCACCTGGTTCTGTTAAAACCTTGTCGTACTTCTAATGGCAAACGGTTAAAATATTTTTCATCTGCAAGTACAGGAGATGGAATCATAGCATCCTTGTATCGATAATCTGACTTTGACTGCCAAAAGTATTGTTCAACCGCAGGGTCCTGGGCATGCGGAGCGCTAAAAAATATGGAAAGGCAAAATGGTTTATCTATTGAGGTATTTTTTATGAATTCCTGTGCTTGAAATCCACTATATCTGGTAAGATGTACTGTATCCTTGTTAATAGTCTTATAAAAATAACCACGCCTATCCGGACTATCCCCTCGATCATAAAAATCACTCTCATCAAAATATTGTTTTGGATTATCCATGATCACTCCCAATTTGCCAAAAAGAGCAGTGCGATAGCCATTGTCTTTTAATATTTTTGGATATATAATATCAGCATAAGGTTGCTGGAGCCTGGTTTTTTGGAAAGTATATGCATGAGTACGTTCATATAAACCGGTAAGAATGGAAGCCCTGCTTGCTGCACAGATTGGAGTAGTTGAGAATGCATTCTTGAAATAAGTGCCAGATCTGGCCAAAGCATCCATTTCTGGAGTTTCAATGATTGAATTTCCAGCAAAATGAAGAGCATCCCAACGCTGATCATCGGTTAAAATAAATATGATATTGGGCTTTTTGGCTTGTGAAAAAACCAACAAGGGCATCAAAAAGAAGTAGATAAGAACAAAAAGACTTTTAGAACGAATCATTAATTATAATTTAATTCAATAATCAAAATTCAGTTAAAAAATTACCAATAAATTAAAAGCCCTTTAACGATTCTCTAACCTACAAAATCAGGATTCTCCGTTATACGTCTTCCATCATTCTTAAAGGTTTCAATATAATTCGAGATCCTTTTCTTAGCAATTTGCAAATCAGAATTATTGAGATTGATATTCAACAGATCAATAAACCATGGAATCTTAAATTCATTGAACACATAGATCTCAGCGATCTCTCTGGCAATTGGAAGTGTTGTTGTTTTTGAAGCATCATAAACATCCTTATTGTCAGCCTTCAAAAGCTTTGCATATTCCTCTTCAATTAATCTTTTAAGGAGGTCAAAACTAAATAGATCTCCGGCATTTACTCCAGTTTCTACATCTGCATCTGTAAATTTGGCTCCTTTATGCACCCATTCCCATACAATACTTAATCTAATCTCGCCTGTGGCCATATCTTCCATCAGGTAAAGAATATCATCGTTTCCAAAGTCATCTGCGGCCTTAAGTGCTGCTGCCTGCATTCCCTGAGCAAAAGCATTACCATATTGAATGGCCACACTCAACAGATTTCGAGCACCCCTGATCGTAATTGGTGCAGGCTCCAAAAAAATTAAACCATCCGCATCCTGCTGGCTATAGGTTAGGGCTTGGAATTTTCTTCCCACCTGATTCGCTTCTCCAATTTTTTCCCAGACTGGTCTGACAATATTCACCATTTTCCAATGTGCAACCCATTTTCCGCTGGCTCCCTCTCTTTGTTCTCTTTCAGCTCCAGAAAAAGCCTTTTTCATACTTGCTGATACCCCATCAGGTGATCCAACCGGAATATTAGGTTCCATCCCACCCTGCCAAATCGCACAATTTCCATTTTTATCAGGAGTATTAACCGCTCTTCGAACTCGGTCTTCATAATTACGCATATACCCATAGGTCATGGTTACCGACTCAATATTGGGATTGATAAAAGACTTATCCCATGCCATGGCATCAGAAACACTATTGATATAATCCCAACGGCCTGTATTATACCCCACAAAATGTTTTCCAAGTACAGCCCTAATCTCCATAAGTTGATAGGTAGCTTCAAGCTGCTCTACAAGAAGATAAACTTTTATAGTTCCTATATCAAGTTTGAGGTGTTCCTCCAATGCCGACAGCATCTTATTCCAAAGAGCTGCCTCTGTAGCTGTTTGTATTTTTGGAAGATACAGTACAATAGAAGAACCTGAAATCTGAAGTTGTCTGTAATTATTAACCACATAAAGACATAAGTCAGCAATTGAAGCCGCCAATGCCACACCATCTGAATCACGTATATGACGATCATCTAGATGAAGACCGCGGCATCTGAAGATTTTAGTGGTAAAGTCAAGCTGTGTCTTCCAGTCTTTTACCATCGGATAGCCCAAAAAACCTTCCGACCAACGGTTCATTTCAGAAGCAACCTGTTCAGCTACTTTTAAGAATATAGGATCTTTAGATATTGCAAGCTTTAAATTACGTTGATTATCAAGCGACATGCTTGCGATTTGACCCAGAGCATCTTCACCATCAAACATCCAACCGTCAGCGCCTGATAAAAGAGCATAGGCTGCATTTCTGATGCTGCTCTCCAGGCCTGCATTCGGTTTTGATGCCGGACCAGTTCCCTGTATCCACTGACGCTGCAGATCTTTTGGTATAACAGACCCTTCAAATTTTCCATCCCGTGCATCCTGAACTTTAATATCAGTGCCTGGGATCAAACTTTCAGGATCATGAAATGTAATTCTTGTTTTATTCTTTTGACGTTCGTTTCTCCTAGTGATCCGTTCGGCCATCAGACCTTTTACAGACTTATTAAAATGAGCAAGTGCTTGAAGTGCCTCTATTGCTTCGGCTGTATATACATCCTGGTATTCTAATTTAAGGTTATCACGGATAATGATGGTAGTGTTGTTCATAATATGGGTATTCCAAAAAATCACTTAATTAAATAAACAGTCATACTCAGTGGGCCATGAGCACCCAAAACTAGGGCCTGTTCAATATCAGCCGTTTTTGACGGCCCACCGATGAACCCACCAAAACCATAGGCTTCATCTGCAATTTTAGCATAAGCCTCATGCATCGTTGAAACGATTTTAGATTCATACACAACAACTGCCAGATGCTGAGAAATATAAGGTATTATTCGATGTCCCATAACCTCTTCGGTTAACCAAACAGCACCATTCTCGGCAACAGCTAAACGGGATTCAATAATAGAAAGTTCTACATCTTCAAAGCTTTGAGGTTCAACAGAAGTAGAACAAATCTCAGCAACATCGCTTAAAGCAGGCAATGTGCTGACTATCCTTTTTCCAGTGTCAAAGTTTTCCCGGATATGGTTTTTGATTGCTTCTATATTTTTGGCGCTATACACCAAACCTCCAATTCCTGAAAATGTATTTTTATATTTTTCAACCACATCTTCTTCAGGAACTTTAAACCCAGAAATATCAGGAAGATCGGTTAAAGGGGGCTGATTCTTTAAAACTGCCGCCAGTATACTATCTCTGCTGCTCATTTAATTTCATTTTTTTTAAATTATTACTCAGCTTTTCTTAACATTTTTTGAATACCATTCGCCAAAAGATTGTTCCGGGCTATCGGGCATATCACGCTGTTTATACCATGGGTTGAATTTATTATTGATGGCAAAAGGTGCATGATTTAAAATCCATCGACCAGTTTTACCAGCGGTATTATAGATCTCAGGAGAGGATAAGGTCAGAGCCATTGCCTTCATACTGAATGTTTTACGGCTTGCAGAATATCCTTCCTTCACAATTACCTGACGCCATTTATAAAGCTGTTCATGAATAGGTATCTTAACCGGACAGACATTGCTACATGATCCACATAAGGTGGAAGCAAATGGAAGATCAGCATGTTTTTTCATATCCAGATTTGGAGCTAAAATGGCTCCAATCGGACCAGATATCGTATTATGATAACTCAAACCTCCACTCTTTCTATATACCGGGCAGGTATTCATACAACTCCCACATTTTATACATTTTAGTGAGTCCCTGAAATCAGGACGGGCAAGCAATTCACTTCGACCCTTATCAACTAAAATCAAATGCATTTCCTGGCCCGGGCGCGGTTTTCTAAAATGGCTGGAATAAATAGTAATTGGCTGCCCAATGGCACTTCTTGCCAAAAGTCTTAGAAATACACCAAGATGCTTTCTTTCCGGAATGATCTTTTCCAATCCCATAGAAGCGATCTGAACTTCGCATAAATGAGCTCCCATATCCGCATTACCCTCATTGGTACATACCACATACTCACCAGTTTCAGCAACTGCAAAGTTCACCCCTGTTAATGCAGCACGCCTGGTCATAAATACATTACGAAGATGATTACGTGCAACACGAGTCAATAATGTAGGATCTGAAAGCCCCTTTTCTGTTCCCAAATGCTCATGAAATAACTCACCAATTTCTTCCTTTTTTTTATGAATACATGGCAATACAATATGACTAGGTGGCTCATTATCAATTTGTTGAATATATTCACCTAAATCGGAATTAATAACATCAATTCCGCGGTCGGCAAGATATTCATTCAAATGGCATTCTTCAGTGAGCATTGACTTGCTCTTAACCATCTGATTGATATTCTTATCACTTAAAATTTTATATACAATCTGATTATGCTCCTCGGCATCTGCTGCCCAATAAACTTTGACCCCATTTTTTTTGAGATTATCTTCAAATTGCAAGAGATAATCGTGCAGATTTGAAATTACATTGGATTTAATTGCTGATGCAGCTTCCCTCAACTCTTCCCACTGAGGAGTTAAATTTGCTGAACGGTCGCGTTTCTGTCTGATCCACCAAAGGGCGCCATCATGCCAATCGACACGGTCTTCATCCCTATTGAATACTTCTGCTAATGTTGCGTGATCTTGTGTGCCTTTCATACCTTTATGGATGAACTGTTTAATATTTCTGCTATGTGAATAATCTTAACCTTACTGTTATTGCGCTGAAGAATTCCTTCCATATGCATCAAACAAGAAAGATCGGGTGATGTAATGTACTCTGCACCGTGATTGGTATGATCTGTAATACGGTCTTTTCCCATTTTTACTGAAACCGCCTCTTCTGCGATACAGAATAGTCCGCCAAAACCACAACATTCATCTACCCTATCAAGTTCAGTTATTTCAAGACCCTTGACCATATTTAATAGTTGTTTAGGTTTTGAAAAATCTGGAGCAACAAGTTCAGACATCTGAGCAAGATGTAAACCCCTAAGCCCATGACAACTTTGGTGAATACCTACTTTATGAGGAAAATATGCATCCAGGGTATCTATTTTGAGTATATCTGTCAAAAATTCGACTAACTCATAAATTTTCCCTCTAATCTCTGAAGCTGCATTTTCATCGGCATGTGAATGTAAATGGTCCTTAATGTGTAAAACGCAACTTGCTGAAGGAGCAACCACATAATCAAATCCAGAAAAATTCTCTATAAATAGATCATTACAGGATTGCGTAAGATGCTCATAGCCCGAATTTGCCATAGGCTGACCGCAACACGTTTGTTTAGAGGGATAGCTAACCTCCGCACCCAATTTCTGTAGCAATTCAAGAGTTGCTATAGCTGCATTAGGGTATAATTGGTTAACATAACAGGGTATAAAAAGACCGATTTTCATATTTTTTAATTCATTCCAATAATAAATCTACAGCACCAATCATTGGCAGAACAAAATACACATTTTTTATAAAGTTAATAGCGATAAAAAGCGAATTCTATGAGTTAAACAAGGAAATTTTCAAGAAATTTTCTGATACTTGAAAAGTAAAACCTTAAACCTTAAATTTTAGCTATGAAAATAACATATTTATACCTTTTCATTTGTTTTTTTACAGCTCAATACACTTTTGGGCAATCAAGCCATCGTAACGGACTACATACTGATTCTTTGAGCTATGAAGGTTTACAGCGCAAATACATGTATTATATTCCTGCAGGAATTGAAAACCTAGAGAAAGTTCCAGTAGTATTTTTCCTTCATGGAATGGGTGCAAGTGCTCAGATAGGTGTCAATGTTTTGGGGCCGCAATACCATGCTCGTGCTGAACGCGATAAAGCTATTGTAGTTTATCCGGATGCCATTTCAAAGCATTGGAATGATAAACTGGGCGGATCTTACCCACTAACAGATAAAATTGATGATGTAGGATATTTAACTTCTCTGATTGACCTGTTTGTACGGGATTTCAAGGCAGACCCAAAAAGAGTTTACTTCTCAGGAAGTTCAAATGGCGGAATGATGACCTATCGCTTAAGCTGCGATATTCCTGATAAAATAAGAGCCATAGCTCCATTTGTTTCTACTATTAGTCCGCAGGTAGCTGAACAATTTACCACAGCCAAACCTATTCCCATCATCATTACTAGCGGCACTGCAGATTCAATTATTAAATGGGAAGGCGGGCAGGTTAAAGTAACCCGTACACCAAGACTATTTTCAGGAGATGAAAATATCGCTTACTGGAAAACAAGAAACGGCGTGAAAAGCACTGCAAAAATCACCTTTTTACCAGACATAGAACCTGGGGATAAATCAACCGTTGAAGTTCATCATTACAAAGGCAAAAACGATGTGATTCTTTACAAGATCATCAATGGAGGTCATACACACCCAACCCTAAGGGAAAATGGAAAACCACTGGTTTCGGGTAAAAACATGGATTATAACTCTTTTGAAACAGCCTGGGACTTTTTATTGTCTTATAGGTAGGAAGTATGAGGCATGAGGTAGGAAGTATGAGGTAGTAGGTTGGAACTAGCAAGCAAATCTTAGTAATTAGTACTTACAACTTTTTACTTAGTACTTATAACTTACAACTTATAACTTACTAGATTTACTAAATAAATAAACTACTAACCAACTAACTACTAACCAACTAACTACTAACAACTAACCAACTAACTACTAACCAACTAACTACTAACAACTAACTACTAACTACTAACCAACTACCCATGCGCGATATCAGTCATAAGCAAATTACCCTCCGTACCGCAAGGGCTATTGCCATTATTTTTTGTTCAGATAAAAGCATTGAATTAATCAAATCAAATTCACTTCCAAAAGGGAACCTTTTTGATGTGGCACGTGCAGCCGGTTTTTTAGGAGCAAAGCTAACCCCTCAGCTTCTTCCCCATTGCCATCCGGTTACTATTGATGCTATGGATTTCACATTTGAGTTTATTAATAGAGAACTACATACTGAGCTCTTTGATGAGAACATATTGAACAAAACAGGAATTGTGATCCAGGGCGAAGCTAAATCTATTGGGCGCACAGGAATAGAAATGGAAACATTAACTGCTGTTTCTATTGCTGCACTTGAGATTTACGACATGCTAAAGCCCGTAGATACCAAGCTAGAGATTGGCAATGTCAGGCTTTTGGAAAAGAAAGGTGGCAAAAGTGATCGCAACCGCTATATTGAAGAATCTCCATCCTGCGCAGTACTTGTTTGTTCTGATTCAACAGCAAGAGGTGAACGCGAAGATAAAAGTGGGCTGTTGATTTCCGAAATGCTAAAAAAGGTCAATGGTAATGTTCTTCATTATAAAATACTTCCTGATGATAAGGAAGCCATTCAGAAACAGATCAAAGATTGGGCTGCTGAAGATATTCAGTTCATTTTTACAACCGGAGGAACCGGACTTGGCCCTCGTGACAATACCGTTAGTGCGGTTAAAGAAATTTTGGAACGCGATGCTGATGGCATTACTGAGGCAATGCGCACATTTGGACAAATGCGTACTCCGCTTGCCATGATGAGCCGCTCGGTAGCCGGAGCTATTGGCAAAACTCTGATTGTAACCCTTCCAGGAAGCCCCAATGGTGCAAAAGAATCATTAGAAGCTATTTTACCTGGTGTATTCCATGCCCGCAAAATGATGGAAGGTGATGGACATTGTTAAATAATTTCAGTTCAAGAATGAACTATTAAATTTTACGTGTATTAAGCTAAGAAAATATCTCAAAAATCATGCTAAAAGCCACTATTTCGTTGAATAGCACTTCAAGGAAGCAGATGCAATAGTATATATTTAATTAAGCCGTAGCAACCAATTTACTGGTGCTTCTATAGATGTAATTCGCGTAAATATGTCTTCTGGCAAATCTTCCAGGCGAATCAGCATTAATCAACTTGACATAAACAGCTTTAGGGACATCGAAATATTCGTAAGTACTACCATCTGCAAAACTTACCGTCAATATCTGATTTTTGTATTCAAAATCTGCGATCCCTGAAGTAGTAGTTGTCAATTTATAATCCTCAATGGTTTGTAAACGAGTTTCAGATGCAATACTGACTAAAAAATGATAGGCTTCAATTATTGTCTTACTTTTTTCTTCAGCCTCTAATTTACTTTCTTCAGAGTCAGTAAATTTATCAGGATGCCAGTTCTTCATTAGGGTACGATAAACCGTTTTCAGTTCTTGCAATTCTGCGTTTTTATCAACTCCTAATATCTTTCTGTAATCAACAATTTTTCTCATGCTTCAATTTTTATATGATCAGTAGAAGATTGCATATAACGAAGCAGACCTTCAGAAAATAATTTTGCAAAGGTATGGTTTTAATAACAGATTTTGCTATTCAGGAAAAACAGGGTCGTATAGCGGCTGAAAATTGGCATAAATCTTGATAAGAATGCTCAGGCGATGTATCATTCTGATCACCTCTCATCACCATCCCATTTACTTAGTATACAAACCCAAGGTAATCAACTAATCAAACCCTAATTTAAGGCAAAAAAAAGCCGGCAGATTTGATCTGCCGGCGTTAAAAACAAAGAGTTTGAAATTATGAAATTGTCTTGAAAACGTCTTCCTCAATAAAAGGCTGATTTCTTACACGCTTACCGGTAGCCTTAAAAATAGCATTTGCCACTGCCCCACCAGTTGGAGGAAGTGCGGGCTCACCCAATCCGGTAGGATCAATTCCATTATCCACAAAATGGGTTTCAATTTCAGGAACTTCCTTCATTCTGATCAGGCGATACGTATTGTAGTTGTTCTGATCAGCAGCACCATCTCTGAAACTTAACTTGCTGTACATGGCATGACCTAGTCCGTCAACTATTCCACCCATTACCTGATGGCTAGCTCCATTTAGACTAACTACCTGCCCGCAATCAGAAACTGCATAGATCTTTTTAACAACAGGCAAGCCTGCTCTCATCACTACATCAGCAACCTGAGCTACATAAGATGCGTGTGAGAAATAGACAGAAAACCCTTGTGAAACATCTTTTTTCTTACCCCAGCCAGACTTTTCTGCAACCATTTTAATGACGCCTTCCATCCTGCTGATATCATAGCGGATATCACCAACTGGTGATTTCTTTGCCTTTGCAAGAAGATCCAATCTGAATTGTACTGGGTCCTTACCCGCTGCTTGAGCAACCTCATCAATAAAGGCCTGCTCTGCAAAAGCAAGGAAGTTGGTTATTGGAGCGCGCCATGCTCCGGTTGTGATTGGCGATTTATGTTCAACTGAGTCAATTAACAGGTTTTCAACTGAACCAGATGGAAAATTATGTTCCCTGGTTGGGTTACCTGAATTGATCCCTACTCCTCTTAATTTATATCCTGTTAGGTTCCCTGATGCATCCAATGCTGCTTCAAAACGATAACGTACCGCGGGGCGATAAGTGCCAGCTGTCATGTCGTCTTCTTTGGTCCAGATCAATTTTACCGGAGCTTTAATAATGCTTGACAATTCAGCCGCTTCAAGTGCAAAATCGTTATACAGTCTTCTTCCAAAGCCACCACCTAAGCGGGTTATCTGCACGGTGATTTTATCTTCAGGAATGTTCAATAGTTTAGAAATTTCGGCTCGTGCTCTGCCTGGAGTTTGTGTTGGTCCAACAAGTTCAACACCATCTGGGCGAACATGCGCGAAAAAATTCATAGGTTCCATCGGACTATGAGAAATAAACGGACACTGATACTCTCCTTTAATTACTTTGGCTGCATTTTTAAATGCAGCATCTACATCCCCATCCTTACGTCTAACCGTGGCCTGACCATTATCCATCAAATTCAGGAATAATTTATCATGATCTTCAGTACTCTCTAGCGCGAATTCTTTTTCATATTCGATCTTTAACATTTTCCTTGCTTTGAGTACTTGCCAAGTTGATTTACCTACAACAGCGACATTGTTTTTAAAAGAAACCACATCAATGATACCCGGCATTGATTTAGCGATAGAACCATCAAATGATTTGAGCTTCATTCCGAATTGCTCCGGACGCTGAATCATCGCAAAGACCATCCCATCACGGTAAAAATCTAAACCAAATAAAGGCTTGCCTGTTACTATTTTAAGATTTTCTACATTCCTTACCGATGATTTGCCGATTAATTTAAAGTCTTTCCGGTCTTTCAACTTAACTGTTGCAGGAACAGGAATCTTTGAAGCTGCTTCAGCAAGCTCTCCGAAACCTAATTTTTTGCCACTACGGCTATGGTTTACAAAACTATTCGCCGCAATACATTCTGAGGCAGGAACAGCCCATTTCTTGGCAGCAGCCTCAATTAACATGAATTTAGCTGTAGCACCTGCATTTCTTAATAATTTCCAAGAATGCGGAACTGCACCACTACCCCCAGTAAGCTGGCGGTCAAACTTATTGTCGAGATTGGCTTGCACTATCTTTACCATTTTCCAATCGGCTTCTAGCTCTTCAGCTACCACCATCGGAAATGATGTAATAATATTTTGTCCTAATTCAGGATTCGGCGACATAATGGTTATAGCACCATCAGTTGCAATTGATAAGTAACTGTTAAAATTAATATCTCCAGCAATTACACTGCTGAACACCACAGGCGCACTGGCTTCAGCGCTAAACCAATTGAATCCGAGTACCAGGCCACCCCCGGTTATTGCGCTCATTTTTAAAAAATCACGCCTGCTATTTGTTGTTGTACTTTTCATATCAATCAAATTTTAGTGCTGGCCAATTTAACTGCTTCACGTATACGATGATAAGCACCACAACGACAAATATTGCCATTCATGGTTACTTCGATTTCATCCATGCTAGGCTTTGGATTTTGCTTAAGCAATGCCGCTGCAGTCATAATTTGACCTGCCTGGCAATAACCGCACTGAGCCACATCAATTTCATCCCATGCTTTTTGAAGTGGATGATCTCCTTTTTCAGATAAACCTTCAATAGTGATTACCTGCGAAGTACCTACTGCCGATACAGGATAAACACAAGAACGTGTGGCTGAACCGTTCACATGAACTGTACAAGCTCCACATTGTGCTATTCCGCAACCATACTTGGTTCCTACTAACCCCAAATGATCACGCAATACCCATAATAGAGGGGTATCTGCTTCAACATCAGCCTGGAGAGTCTTTCCGTTAACCTGAAGTTTATAAATGGCCATATCTTATTATTTTGATTTAAATCGAAATTAAAAAAAAAGAAGAAGAATAGAAAGTAACAATAAGAATATTTATTAAGACGACTAATGTAAGCGCTTATCTTAACTCATTCAAAATGATCTGAATAAGAAAATTCTAAACAATAAAGTTTAAAAAATCTAGTTCCCCATTAACCATTTCATAGAAAACCGAACAAAAACATTTTGCTTATACTCTTCCTTTTCGAAAAACAGACCTATATCCCCATTCTTTAAAACTTCAATATCTGAATAGGCTGCAGCACCCGCATAGATCGTTTTACCTGCAGTCCATGTCTTGCCTTCATCAGCACTCACCTTGACGGTCAGATTTTTACGCCCATCCTTTGAATTGGCATTTGAGAACAATAACAGATTACCATACTTTTTTGATTGACACCTAACTATAGCACCATTACAAGCCGGATCAATCAAGCTAGTTTCATTTCTGCTTACCCATGTTTTTCCTTCATCCTTTGAGATATGAACCACACGCATACCTAATTTATTTACACGAGAATTGACCATCCAGCTTCCATCATTTAATTCAATGATCTTTGATTCATCAGCAGACATGATCGGGGTATCTTTTAAAAACCAGGTCTTACCATGATCGTTAGATCCAAAAATATGAAGTCCCTTGTTTAAATTAACCAAGGTATGCAATAATAGGCCTGATGCTGTTTGCGTACCCTTACCAGAAGTAACGAATTTAAAATTCTTCTTCCATTCAGGCTTACTGATCTGGGAGGTAATATCTTCTGGTTTTGACCATGTTTCTCCATTATCCTTGCTTTTAATCACGTGGATATAATAGATATCCTTTTCTTTATTTAGGTCCATATAATTATAAAACAAGAAAATAGTGCCTGTTTGATTATCTGAAATCATGGAAGGATCAGACGCTGATTTTCCCAAAGGAAAGTCAATAATGGTCCGGATTTTAGACCAGCTTTTTCCATTATCAGCACTTTTCCTGATTACAATATTGATATTTTCATTTCCCTTCAAATCTGCACAGGATAAATTCCGTTCATCTATCGCGGCAATAAGATCACCATTCGGCGCTTTTAATAAGGATGGAATACGATAACAAAACACATTGCTATTCATTGAAGTATTAAACAGGTCCTGAGATGAGATAAGGCCTTCGGCTAAACCGCTAACCTGACTTAATGCATTCTTTGAAATCGCAATCAGGAGAAGGCAGCCAATTATTATTTTATTCATGATGGATTTTTACTTTGCATTGAACTTTGACTGAACCGTGTAAAAATTATACTGCTGGAAAATATATTGCAGCATATAAATGTAATAAACTTGTTATAAAATCGAATTCATTAAAAAATTAGCCCTAATGGCCTTTTCATTAATCTAATACTACAAATTTCCAATGTCATTCTTTTGATTAAAAATCTTGCATTATATTGGAGAATAATTTACAAATCACATACTTGATGAAAACTACAAAAAAGGGATATCCCTATTTATCGCTACTGACCTTTATTTTAATCTTGGGCAGCTTAACTGTCAGTGCTCAGGAAATCGATCTTCTGTTAAAAGGAGGTCATGTTATTGACCCAAAAAACAAGATCAATGCCAACATGGATGTTGCCATTTCGGGAGGTAAAATTGTAAAAGTTGCTGTTAACATCCCAGCTAATACCGCTAAAAAAACAGTTGATGTTAGTGGTTTATACGTTACTCCCGGAATAATTGATATGCATACCCATGTATTTCAAGGGAATGACCTTGGTTCTTACATTGCAGATGGTCAAACCGCTGTACCTGCAGATGCCTTTACATTCAGAGCGGGTGTAACTACTGTGGTAGATGCCGGATCATCAGGATGGAGAAACTTCAGGCTTTTCAAAGAGCAAAACATAGACCGCTCCCAGACTCGAATCCTTGCCCTTTTAAATATTACCGGTAATGGAATGTATGGCCGTTTTGAGGAACAGGATAAAACTGATTTCAACCCTGAAATGACTGCTTATATGATTACCAAGCTT
Source organism: Sphingobacteriaceae bacterium (assembly GCA_947479815.1). Taxonomy (GTDB): domain Bacteria; phylum Bacteroidota; class Bacteroidia; order Sphingobacteriales; family Sphingobacteriaceae; genus Daejeonella. Next base: position 3,202 of record CANKAT010000034.1, on the reverse strand, counting down.
TATCCAAAAATTATAGTTGGAATCAAAGCCGCTCATTACTGGGGTGATTTTACACAGGTTGACCGTGCTGTAGCCGCAGGAAAACTGGCTAAAGTACCCGTAATGGTTGATTTCGGTGAACATCAGCCTACCAATTCGATTAAATCTTTATTTCTGGAACATCTTCGTCCCGGTGATATATTCACCCATACCTTTGCTTACGGACCAAAAGACCGTGAAACCGTAGTAGATGATGACGGAATAGTTAAGCCTTTTATTTTTGAAGCCCAGAAAAAAGGAATTTTGTTTGATGTAGGCCATGGTGGTGGTGCATTTTTATGGCGCCAAGCTGTTCCAGCTATCAAACAGGGATTCAAACCGGATGTAATCAGTACCGACCTACACTCTGATAGTATGAACGGTGGAATGAAAGATATGGCTAATGTGATGTCTAAATTTCTGAATATCGGACTTACTTTAGAAGAAGTAATCGAAAAATCAACTGCTAGCCCGGCCAGAGTAATTAACAGACCTGAGCTGGGTAACCTGAGCATAGGTTCTGAAGCTGACGTTGCAGTTTTTAGTCTTAAAAAAGGAGAATTTGGATTTACTGATGTACGTAGAAATACGCTAAAAGGAACTCAAAAGCTGGATGCAGAATTAACCATCCGTGCTGGCAAAATTGTTTGGGATTTGAACGGTGTTAGCGGACCTATCTGGGATTCTCCACAGGCTATTTCTACCAAATAATAATTAAAAAAACTATAAATTTTAAACAATGAATATCCAACTCAATTCTAAGAAAAGTATGTCCTCTATTAGCTTAAGCCTACTATTGATAATGACTGCTTTATTTAGCCCTTTTGTTTCATCCGCTCAGGAAATCGACCTTCTGCTAAAAGGCGGACATGTAATCGATGCCAAAAATAAAATCAATGGCAAAATGGATGTGGCTGTAAAAGACGGTAAAGTTTTTCGGGTAGCAGCTGATATTCCGGCAAGTTCGGCGAAAAAAACTGTTAATGTTAGCGGACTTTATGTAACTCCGGGGCTTCTTGACATTCACGGACACGTATTTCACGGCACTGATAATAATTACCTAAGCAATAGCCTAGATGCCCTTCCTCCAGATGGATTCACTTTCCGTGCGGGAGTAACAACTGTGGTAGATGCCGGTGGTGCAGGGTGGAAAAACATTGACTTGTTTAGAAAGAACATTGTTGAGCACTCTAAAACTCGTGTACTTGCATTTATGAACATTGTAGGTGGAGGAATGCGTGGAGTAGAATCGTACGAGCAGGATGAAACTGATATGGATGCTAAACTCACTAGTTCTGTTGCGTTAAAAAATAAGGATATAGTTGTTGGAATTAAACTTGCACATTATATCGGTCATGATTGGGAGCCAACAGATAAGGCAGTAGAAGCAGGCAAATTAGCCAGTATTCCGGTAATGGTGGATTTTGGAAAATCGCTTCCTCCGCTTCCTCTTGAAGATTTATTATTAAAACATTTACGCCCAGGCGATATTTTAACCCATGCATACCGTTATGATCAAGAATATGATAAAAACGGAAAAATGCTAGAACATAAACAAGCAATTGTAGATGTAAAAACCAAAAAAGTAAAACCCTTTGTTTGGGAAGCACGCAAAAAAGGCTTGATTTTTGACGTAGGCCATGGTGGTGGAAGCTTTAACTGGAGCCAGGCTGTTCCTGCCATGGAGCAGGGTTTCCAGCCAGATGTTTTAAGTTCTGATTTGCACACTGGAAGTATGAATGCCGGTTTCAAAGACATGGCAAACCTAGCCTCTAAATTCCTGGTTCTAGGCATGCCATTGGCTGATGTCATTGCAGCATCAACCTGGAATGCTGCAAAAGTAATTCAACGTACCGAATTGGGTAGCTTGAGTGTGGGTAGCGATGCTGATATTGCAGTATTTAGACTACGTGAAGGAGACTTTGGATACATCGATGCCAGTGGAATGGCCTTGAGAGGGAAACAAAAACTAGAAGCAGAATTAACTTTACGCAGTGGCCGTGTAGTTTGGGACTTGAATGCATTGAGTGCTCCTTTAGCAAAATAATTAGTAAGATCAATTAGATCAAAATTATAGGCAGATCCGAAATTTTCGCGATCTGCCTTTTTATTTACACCCAATCCGTTAAGCATAGTAAATAAATATTCTGTTGAATGACGGAATTTAATTGACGCTAATAATAAAATCAATTTTAAAATAATACAGTGATGAGATAGCTCCTAAAAACCCAATTCTGCAGAAACAGGTAATTAATATTAGTTTAACAAAATAAAACAGAGCTCTAAACTAAAAAAGATTATAAATTTGAATAAAATTGGAATCCCAATAAAGAGATTTCTAAAAATCTTTAACAGGGTTACAAATTAATTTCTCTAATTTATCTATGTCTTTATCCTTCAAAGAGTTTTTTGAATTAGGCTATTGGAAAATAGTTAAGCTTATTTCTAATAACCTGAATAATAACTCTCATTACAAATATTTTTATACCAGCAATTTCGCCCTCTCCGAAGAATTTTATACCGATAAAAGCATTCTTGATATCGGTTGCGGTCCGAGGGGCTCATTAGAATGGGCAGAAATGGCAAAAGAGAGAATCGGCCTAGATCCTTTAGCAGAACAATACCTCAAAATGGGTGCTAAAGATCATAACATGACTTATATCAAAGCATACGTTGAAAATATTCCATTCCCTGATAACTATTTTGATGTGATTTGCTCATTTAATTCTTTGGATCATGTGGATAACATAGAAACTGCATGCAAAGAAATAAAAAGAACCTTAAAGAATAATGGATTGTTTCTGTTAATGGTGGATATACATACCATGCCCACATTAACAGAGCCTCAAACCATGAGCTGGAACTTTATAAATGAACACTTCCCTGAATTTGAAATATTAGAAGAGAAACATTTAGAACGTACAGAAACCTATAAAATTTACACCAATGTTAGGAATAGTAAACCAGTTGATAATTCCTCTAAAAAAGGCGTACTAACTGCAAAACTTAAAAAGAGGATTTAGAGCAATATCAATTGTAAGAAAATAGCTTTTTGCACTTTTTAAAAATTCAAACAGAATTCAAGCATCAGATGGTCTGTTTTAATTGAATAAAAAAATAGAAAAATCAATAATGAGATATTTTAGCAGTTTAGCCTATGGGCTTTTAATAATATTAACCATGC